>CAZYFO010000061.1:0-9743 GCA_964646955.1 uncultured Bacteroidaceae bacterium
CAGGAGGGTGCAGGTATTGCTGCTGTGAAACTGAAAGCCAGCCCGGGTGAGGAGTATATGTTTCGTGAAAGGGCTTTGGGTTCAGGTGCCATAAGCGAGATTTTTGATGGTATTCAGTCCAAGATTAGTGAGGCTTCAAAGGAGGATCTGATGAATGATTCTTTTGTGATGAAGAAATTCCCGTTTATCGGCGATTCTTATTTAGGGCATCTTCGTTATTCGGCAGGAGGCAGAAATTCGATTTCAGATGTTCATCCGTTTCTGAGACGTAATAATTGGAGAGCTAAGAATTTGGCCCTTTGTGGAAACTTTACCATCACTAATGAAGATGAGGTTTTTAATGAGATTATTTCCAATGGACAACATCCCAGAAGTAATGTCAATACTTACTATATGCTGGAGCAGGTGGGTCACCGTCTGGACCGTGAGGTGGAGCGCGTGTTTGGCGTTGCTGAGGAGATGGGTTTGACGGGAATTGATATTACCCGTTTCATTGAGGATAATATTAATATCGGCAATGTACTTAGTACTACTACTCCTATATGGGATGGAGGCTATCTGATAGGTGGTATTACAGGAAGCGGTGAGTCTTTTGCGATACGTGACCCCTGGGGTATAAGAACGGGGTTCTGGTACAAGGATGATGAGATTGTGGTGGTGGCTTCAGAGCGTCCTGCTATTCAGACTTCTCTGAATATTGAAGCTGATCAGATTCATGAGTTACTGCCGGGTCAGGCTCTGCTGATTAATAAGAAGGGTAAGGTGTCACTGGAACAGATTATTCCTCAAAAGGCTATGTTACCATGTTCTTTTGAACGTGTATATTTCAGCAGGGGTAATGATGTGGATATTTATAAGGAGCGTAAGGAACTGGGTCGCCAGCTGGTGGAACCGGTTCTGAAGGCTGTGGATGGGGATGTGGATCATACGGTATTCTCTTTTATCCCCAATACTGCTGAGGTTGCCTCTTTCGGATTGGTTGAGGGATTTGAACAATATCTCATTAGTAAGAAGATAACAGACATTAAGGCTCTTGGTGCAAATCCTAATGATTCGGATGTGGAACGTATCCTTTCGAAAAGGGTCAGAAACGAGAAGGTGGCCTGGAAGGATATTAAGCTCAGGACGTTTATTACTGCAGGTGACAGCCGTAATGAGCTGGCTGCCCATGTGTATGATATTACTTATGGCAGTATAGAACGCGGTGTGGACAATCTGGTGGTGATTGATGATAGTATCGTACGTGGTACTACACTCAGAGAGAGTATCATTAATATTCTGGATAGACTTGGTCCTAAGAATATTGTGATTGTTGCTTCATCTCCTCAGGTACGTTATCCGGATTACTATGGTATTGATATGTCGAGTATGGATCATTTCATTGCATTCAAGGCGGCTCTTGCTCTGTTGGAAGAACGTGGGATGTGGGATGTGGTTACTGATGTGTATATGCAATGTAGAAAGCAACTGGATAAACCTGCAAACGAGAGAGTGAATTGTGTGAAGGCTATTTATGAGCGTTTTACCGTTGATGAGATTTCTGAGAAGATAGCTGAGCTGTTGACTCCTGTAGGTACAAATGCTAAGGTGAAGATTGTTTATCAGACTATGGAGGGCCTGCATAAGGCTTGTCCCAATCATCCGGGAGACTGGTATTTCAGTGGTGATTTCCCAACTCCAGGTGGTACGTTGTTAGTGAATAAGGCGTTTATTGATTATTACGAAAAGTACTAAATAATGAAAGTATCTCTAATTTTAGCCGATGGCACCGGTTTTAGTGGTGAGTCTTTCGGCTTTGAACAGCCGGTTAGCGGTGAGTTGGTGTTTAACACTGCAATGACGGGTTATCCTGAGTTGTTAACAGACCCTTCTGTAGAAGGGCAGATGATTGTGATGACCTATCCTTTGATTGGTAATTACGGTGTTCAGCCGTTCGGAAAGGATAAATATGGTTTGATTACAAATGCAGAGAGTGATCATATTCATGCAAAGGCTTTGATAGTAAGTGATATCAGTGATTTTTACAGTCATTGGAATTCCGGGGAGTCTTTGGATAGTTGGATGAAAAGAGAAAAGGTGGCAGGTGTTTCGGGTATTGATACTCGCGAACTCTCAAAACATATCCGTCTACATGGTACAATGTCTGCAAGATTGATTTTTGAGGGTATGCCTAAACCATTGGAGTATGGTAATATGAATCTTATATGTAAGGTGTCTTGCTGTGAACCTATTTTCTATCAGTTGGGGAAGAGTAAGACTATTGTGGTGGTGGATTGCGGAATCAGGGTCGGTGTATTGAGATGTCTTCTACAAAAAGGGCTTTCCATAATAAGAGTGCCATGGAACTATGATTATACTTCGATTGATTACGATGGACTGTTTATAAGTAACGGACCTGGTAATCCCAGCTATTGCGGTGAGTCCATATCTGTGCTTCAAAAGGCTTTAGCATTGTCTGATAAGCCTGTGATGGGAATAGATATCGGATGTCTCTTATTGGCCTTGGCTGCCGGAATGGATACTTATAAACTCCCGTTCGGACATCATACGCATAACCAGCCAGTTCAATTGACCGGTACGGATCGTTGTTTCATTACTGTTCAGAATCACAACTATGCTATTCGTGAAGAGTCGGTAATGGGCAGTTGGAAGGTTTATATGAAGAATCTTCATGACGGTTCCATAGAGGGTATTATCAACACTAAGAAGCCTTGGTTCGGTACTATGTTCCACTCTGAGTCTGATATGGTAAATACTGATACCGGCTTTATCTATGACGATTTCATAAGTAAATTATGACCGGATTGTTTAACTCATGAATGATATTGATATGAAAAAATTAAATAAAGTTTTGCTGTTAGGTTCCGGTGCTCTGAAGATAGGTGAAGCCGGTGAGTTCGATTATTCTGGTTCTCAAGCCCTGAAAGCCCTTAAAGAGGAGGGTATTTTTACGGTTTTGATCAATCCGAATATTGCTACTGTTCAGACTAGTGAGGGTGTAGCCGATAAGATATATTTTCTGCCTGTCACTCCGTTTTTCGTGGAGAAAGTTATTGCCAAGGAACGTCCTGATGCTATTTTACTGGCTTTCGGCGGACAGACTGCCCTGAACTGTGGTGTGGCTCTTCATACAAGCGGCGTTCTGGATAAATATAAGGTTCGTGTGCTGGGAACTCAGGTTCAGGCTATCATGGACACTGAAGATAGAGAGTTGTTTATCGAGAGGCTGGATGAAATCAATGTTATGACGATTAAAAGTCATGCTGTTGAGACAATTGAGGATGCTCGTAAGGCGGCTGCGGAATTGGAATATCCGGTTATCATACGTTCGGCTTATGCTTTAGGAGGTCTTGGTTCGGGTTTCTGTGATAATGAAGAGGAGCTGAACAGACTTGCTGAGAAATCGCTCTCTTTTTCACCGCAGATTCTTGTTGAGAAGAGTCTGAAGGGCTGGAAGGAGATAGAGTTTGAGGTGGTTCGCGACAAGAGTGATAACTGTATCATTGTTTGCAGTATGGAGAACTTCGATCCGCTTGGTATTCATACCGGTGAGAGTATAGTTGTGGCTCCGACTCAGACTCTGACGGCACATGAGGTTCAGAAGTTATGTGAATTGACTATACGTATTGCCCGCCATATGGGTATTGTGGGTGAGTGTAATATTCAGTTTGCCTTTGACCCTCAGTCTGAAGATTACAGGGTTATTGAGGTCAATGCCCGTTTGAGCCGTTCTTCGGCTTTGGCTTCCAAGGCTACAGGTTATCCTCTGGCTTTTGTGGCTTGTAAGCTCGGTCTGGGTTATAATCTGTATGAGCTGAAAAATTCAATAACAAAAACTACTACTAATTTCTTTGAGCCGTCGGTTGACTATGTGGTTTGTAAGATTCCTCGTTGGGACCTTTCAAAGTTCCATGGCGTGGACCGTGAGATTGGTTCGAGCATGAAGTCTGTAGGTGAGGTGATGTCTATAGGTCGTTCTTTTGAAGAGTGTATCCAGAAGGGTCTCAGAATGATTGGCCAGGGCATGCATGGTTTTGTGGAGAACAAAAGCATTAAATTCCAGGATTTGGATACTGCCCTCAGTGAGCCTACCGATAAGCGTATATTTGCAATTTGTTCTGCTTTGGAGCGCGGCTATTCAATAGATAAGATTCATGATCTTACGAAGATTGATAGATGGTTCCTGCATTGCCTGAAAAAGATTACTGATATTTCTGCTGAGCTTCATTCTGTTTCTGATATTGATGATTTGAATGCTGATCTTCTGCTTAAGGCTAAACGTTCAGGATTTTCTGATTTTCAGATATCCCGTGCTATCGGGCTTGAGAAAAAGGGCGTTGAAAAGGGTCTTTTGGCTATAAGAAACAAACGTAAGGAACTGGGTATATTACCATCTGTCAAACAGATAGATACGCTTGGCGGTGAGTATCCTGCTCAGGCTAACTATCTTTATGTTACATACAATGGTTCTGCTCACGATATTCCTTTCCAGAAAGATGATAAATCTATTATTGTTATAGGTTCCGGAGCATATCGTATAGGTTCTTCCGTTGAGTTTGACTGGTGCGGTGTTCAGGCTCTGAATACTATCCGTAAGGAGGGTTATCGTAATGTTATGATAAACTGCAACCCGGAGACTGTATCTACGGACTATGACGTGTGTGATCGTCTATATTTCGACGAGTTGACTTTCGAAAGGGTTATGGATATTATTGAGTTAGAGTGTCCTCATGGAGTGATAGTATCTACAGGAGGTCAGATACCGAATAATTTAGCCATACGATTGGATTCTATGAATGTTCCTATTTTGGGTACAACGGCACAAAGCATTGATAATGCAGAGGATAGAGAGAAGTTCTCAGCTATGCTGGATCGTATCGGAGTGGATCAGCCTGAATGGAGTGAGTTGACTTCAATGAAGGGTATCAATAAGTTTATAGAGAAAGTGGGATTCCCGGTATTGGTAAGACCTTCTTATGTTCTATCAGGTGCTGCGATGAATGTTTGCAGCAATGAGGATGAGCTGAGGCGTTTTCTGCAGCTGGCTTCTGATGTATCGAAACAGCACCCTGTTGTGGTGAGCCGTTTCATTGAGGATGCAAAGGAGGTGGAGATGGATGCTGTGGCACGTGATGGTGAGATTATTGCTTATGCTATAAGTGAACATATTGAGTTTGCCGGTGTGCACTCTGGTGATGCTACTATTCAGTTCCCGCCGCAGAAGCTCTATATTGAGACTGTAAAGCGCATTAAGCGTATCAGCCGTCAGATAGCTAAGGAGCTTAATATCAGCGGTCCTTTTAATATCCAGTATCTGGCACGTGAGAATGACATCAAGGTTATTGAGTGTAATCTGCGTGCTTCACGTAGTTTTCCATTCGTTAGTAAGGTGTTGAAGATTAATCTGATTGAGATAGCTACGAAGATTATGCTTGGTATTCCCGTTGAGAAGCCTGAAAAGAGCTTGTTCGATGTTGATTATGTGGGTATCAAGGCTTCTCAGTTCTCATTTAACAGACTTCAGAAGGCTGACCCTGTTCTGGGTGTCGATATGGCTTCTACAGGTGAGGTGGGCTGTCTGGGTGATGATTCACGCTGTGCTGTATTGGAGTCAATGCTATCTGTAGGTCATAGAATTCCTGAAAAGAATATTCTTCTGTCCACAGGTACGGTAAAACAGAAGACTGCAATGCTGGATTCAGCCAAGCTGCTTTCTGAAAAGGGTTATAATATTTATGCAACCGGTGGTACTTCAAAGTTCCTGACTGAGAATGGTGTTCCCAACACGCTGGTTTACTGGCCAAGTGATGAGGGAAAAATGCCTCAGGCACTGGATATGCTTCATAATAAGCAGATAGACATGGTGGTGAATATTCCAAAGAATCTGACCCAGCATGAGCTTTCTAACGGTTATAAGATACGTCGTGCAGCTATTGATTTCAATATTCCATTGATTACCAATGCGAGATTGGCCGAAGCATTTATTAACGCATTCTGTACTATTGACGTGAATGATATTCCAATCAAGAGTTGGGACGAATTCAAATAAGGTGGTTTGTGATAAAAAAATCCGGGGTTCATTTGAACTCCGGATTTTTTATGTTAAGAACTTAAGTATTATACCGCTATTGGCCGGTACGGTGACTCTTATGTTGCAGTTGGGGTAGAGGTCTATAGTCTGAATCTTGCCTGATAGCAGGTCTAATGCTTCAATCCGCTCACATGGAGTGATTTGCATATATTCAAAGGCATGATTGGGAATAAATATCGTGGACTGTTGAGTCTTGTCGTCAAAATTGGCAACTATAAGTAACAGGCTGTCTTCGGATTTTCTCAAGTATGCATATTGTTTATGTGCTGAGAATACCGGTGATGATGGGTTAACGTACATCAAATCAAAGAACTTTCCTTGAGATATTGCTGACTCATGTTTACAAATATGGAGAAGCAGATAATAAAAGTCTTTGAGTTTCTTTTCTGAATTGGTCAGTTTGATATCCTGAAGTTTGCCATCAGTATACCAACGGGATAGAGTATTTACTGCCCAATAGTCGAAGATTGTAGTACGTCCGTCTAATCCGCTATAGCCTTCAATATCCATGCCGCGTTCACCTAACTCCTGACCGGCATAGATCATGATGGGGCATGTGTCCATTGTGGCGGAAACTATCATTGCGGCTTTTCCTTTTTCGCCGCTACCTGCAAAAAAGTCGGATGCAATGCGTTGTTCGTCATGATTCTCCATAAAGTGCAACATGTGTTCTCCATTTGTGGCATAGTTTTGCCAGCAACGTGTAATCGAAGTTGCGGATTCATGCCCTAAAGTAACTGCTCGAAGGGTGTCATATAGACCTAATTTGTCATATATATAGTCAAAGTATCCGTGATTCAGATAATTTGAGTAAGATCCGGGATTGTAAATCTCAGCAATGAATATTATTTTGGGATATCTTTTCTTGACCTTGTCAATAGACCAGTGCCAGAATTCAACAGGTACCATCTCTGCCATGTCGCAGCGGAACCCGTCTATTCCTTTTTTTGCCCAGAAGAGTAAAATATCAAGCATTTTATGCCATGTATCCGGTATTGGAGAGAAGTGTGTTGAACGCCCCCCTTCGTAATTAACCCCATAGTTAAGTTTCACTGTGTCATACCAGTCAAATAGTGACGGTGAAGCATCAAATCTGTCGTTACCCGTTACTTTGGCCGGATATTCGATATAATCGTTCCAATTTATCTGGCCTGCTAACTTTTTTTCTGGTATATAGTAGTAGTTGTTCTGGGGATCGAAACTTTTGCTTATATCGTCATTATCTCCCAAGTCTGTAACTTTTGTTGGGTGCTTTAAAGATTTGTACTGACGAGCAACATGATTTGGAACAAAATCAATAATCATCTTCATATCATGAGAATGGACCCTGTCAACAAGATTTGTAAATTCTTTCATACGCTGTCTGACATTGACAGCCAGATCCGGATCTATATCATAATAGTCTGTAATGGCATATGGAGAGCCTGCAATGCCCTTGACTGTGTTTTTGTTTACAGATGGTATTCCGTAACGGGAATAGTCAGTGCAGGAGGCATGCGCTATTATGCCTGTAAACCAGATATGTGTTGTACCCATTTCTCTGATCGTTTCCAAAACGCTGTCAGTGAAATTGTTGAGCTTGCCGCAGCCGTTCTTGTCGATAGACCCGTGGGGTACGGGATTGTTTTGACTGTTGCAAAACAACCTTGTAAATATCTGATAGATGATTAGTTTGTTCATTTTTATAGTGAAAAATGGCGATCAAATCGCATGAAATTGACCGCCATTTGTATTTTTACGATTTTACTGTCTGATTCTCTTTATGAGATTTGTCAGCACTGTTCCGGGACCACATTCGGTAAATTCTTCGGCGCCATCTTTTACCATATTCAATACGCTCTGTGTCCAGCGAACCGGAGAATTGAGCTGAGTTACCAGATTACGCTTAATCTCTTCCGAATCGGTATGAGGTAAGGCATCTACGTTTTGATAAATCGGGCAGTTGGGAACATTGAAGATTGTAGCATCAATTGCAGCGGCGAGTTCATCCTTGGCCGGAGTCATTAAAGGAGAGTGGAAGGCTCCTCCTACAGTGAGAGGCAGAGCGCGTTTTGCTCCTGCTTCAGACATTAGCGGACATGCTTTTTCAATGGCTTCCTTTGAACCGGATATTACTACCTGGCCCTGACTGTTATAGTTTGCAGGCACTACTACATAACCCTGAGCATTAAGAGCTTCACATATTGATTCAATCTTTGAATCTTCAAGTCCGATTATGGCGGCCATGGTTCCTGGAACCATCATACATGCTTTTTGCATTGCCTGTGCGCGTTTACGAACTAATTGAAGGCCGCTTTCGAATGAGAGAGCACCACATGCTACCAATGCTGAGAATTCTCCTAATGAATGACCTGCTACCATGTCCGGTTTGAAGTCTTCACCAAGTGATTTAGCCACTGCGACGGAGTGAATGAATACTGCAGGTTGAGTTATATCGGTGCGACGGAGATCTTCATCGGAACCACTAAACATGATATCTGAGATTTTGAAACCCATTATATCGTTGGCCTCTTCAAATAATTTCTTTGCCCATTCATGCTGGTCATACAAGTCTTTACCCATTCCTGAGAACTGAGCCCCTTGTCCGGGAAAAACGAATGCTTTTTTCATACTGTCAATAGTTTTGCGGTTAATTTGATTGATTTTAACTACCTTTGCGGGCTGACAATCGGAGCCCTCAAATGGGCTACAAAGATAGTGCTTTAGATTGATACTTCGATGATTTTAGAATAATTGCACGTACGATGCAATTTTCTATAATATTGTTCGTTGTTATAATAAATATAATTGTCTTATGCAGAGCTTTAAAATAAACAGATTTGCGATACCTGCTACGGAGCGACATTCCGATGCGATGAACGGGCTTCAAAGATTACTGAAAAGGGCTTTTGATATATCGTTTTCGTTTATCGGACTTATTGTCTTTTCACCGTTTTTGTTGATATTCTCTGTAATTCTATTGTTCGACAAGGGACCTGTTATTTTCAAACAGGAAAGGATAGGTTATCAAGGCAAGCCGTTTTATATTTATAAGTTTCGTTCTATGAGAGTCGATTCCGAATCAGATGGAATACCAAGAACAGAGCAGGAGAGAAGTAAACATATTACTCCCTTCGGAAACTTTCTGAGAGCTCATCACTTGGATGAATTGCCTCAGTTGTGGAATATTCTGAAAGGAGATATGTCTTTTGTAGGTCCCAGACCTGAAAGACAATATTTTATTGATCAAATTAATAGAGAGACGGATGAGTATCATTTTATCTATCAGATGCGTCCCGGACTGACTTCTTATGCTACCATACATAACGGATATACCGATAATATGGATAAAATGCTGAAGAGGTTGGATTATGATTTGGATTATTTGGATAACCGTTCATTGATGATGGATATGAATATCATTATCAAAACTGTTTGGTCTGTTTTTACCGGAAAAAAAATTTAAAATGATAAGAAATAAACTTTTATCCGTAACATTATTGTTACTGTTTGCTTCATCTGCTTTTGCACAAATGTCTGAGGATAAGATTATTCAATATGTTTCAGAACAACAAGCTAAAGGTGTTTCGCAAGAACAAATAATTGTTGATTTAAGTAATAAAGGCGTTACTATTGAGCAGCTCCAGCAGATGCGGAACAAATATGAGAAACA
>CAZYFO010000062.1:0-9734 GCA_964646955.1 uncultured Bacteroidaceae bacterium
AGCGACATGAAGCGTTATGTACGCTTGAACCGCGAATACAAAGAGCTGGAGCCGTTGCTTAATGCACGAAAGGAGCTTATAAAGCTGGAAAGCAATATCAACGAGGCCAAAGAGCTGATATCGGTCGAGAGAGACGCGGATATGAGGCAGATGGCCAAAGAGGAGTTTGAACAATGCACCGAAAGGCTGGAAATCCTTGAAGAAGAGATTAAGCAGATGCTAGTGCCTACTGACCCGCAGGATGAGAAGAATGTAATAATGGAGATACGTGGAGGTACAGGTGGAGACGAGGCTGCACTGTTTGCAGGAGACCTGTTCCGAATGTACTCTAAGTATTGTGAGCAAAGAGGTTGGAAATTAGCTATTTCCAGTTGTTCGGAAGGTACATCCGGAGGCTTCAAAGAGATAATATTCAATGTATCCGGAGACAAGGTGTACGGTACTATGAAATATGAGTCGGGAGTGCATCGCGTACAACGTGTTCCGTCAACCGAGGCTCAGGGTCGCATACATACATCGGCTGCGACAGTGGCAGTGCTTCCTGAGGCAGAAGTTTTTGAGGTGGAGATAAACGAGGGCGAGATACACTGGGATACGTTCCGAAGCGGAGGCGCAGGCGGACAGAATGTGAACAAAGTAGAATCGGGCGTCAGACTAAGATATAACTGGAAGAACCCCAATACAGGTGTGGTGGAAGAAATTCTGATAGAGTGTACCGAGACACGTGACCAACCAAAGAACAAGGAACGCGCGCTTTCCAGACTGCGTACTATGATTTACGACAGGGAGCATCAGAAATATGTGAATGACATTGCGGCACGTCGTAAGACGATGGTCTCTACAGGAGACCGTTCAGCCAAAATCCGTACCTACAACTACCCTCAGGGGCGTATTACGGACCATCGCATAAACTATACGATATACAATCTGCCGGCTTTCATGGATGGTGACATACAGGATTGTATCAACCAGCTTACTGTAGCCGAGAATGCAGAGAGAATGAAGGAGACAGAACTATAACATTGTAATTGAATTAGATATGAATAGAGAAGAATTGTTCCGTAATATAAAGCGCAAGAAGTCATTTCTTTGTATTGGGCTTGACACTGATTTAAAGAAGATTCCGGCCCATCTTCTCAAGGAAGAGGATCCTATCTTCGCCTTCAATCAGGCTATCATTGACGCTACTGCAGACCAATGTATCTCATACAAGCCCAATCTGGCTTTCTATGAGAGCTACGGCTGGAAGGGTTTACGTTCGCTGTCCCGTACTATTGAGTACATACGCGAGAACTACCCGGATCAGTTTATCATAGCCGATGCCAAGCGCGGTGATATAGGAAACACTTCAAAGATGTATGCCGAGAGTTTTTTCAAGGATATGAATGCCGATGCAGTCACAGTGGCTCCTTATATGGGTGAAGACAGCGTGACTCCATTCCTGGGATATCCGGACAAATGGGTGATTCTCCTGGCTCTGACAAGCAACAAGGGCGCTGAGGATTTCCAATATAACATCTGCGAAAACGGCAAGCCTCTGTTTCAGAATGTATTGGAGCAATCCAAGAAATGGGGCGATGCAGACAACATGATGTATGTGGTGGGTGCCACACGTGCCGAGATGCTCTCTGACATTAGAAAGATGGTTCCGGACAACTTCCTGTTGGTTCCGGGAATAGGCGCTCAAGGCGGCTCACTGGAGGATGTCTGCAAATACGGAATGAATGACCGATGCGGATTGATAGTCAATAGTAGCCGTGCCATAATATATGCGGATTCTACTACGGCTTTCGCTGAAATTGCCCGTGAAAAAGCAATTGAAGTGCGTAAGCAGATGGCTGAATTCCTATAACTTATTGCGTTTTGAAACTCTTTTTTCATATATTTGCAATTACATTCGTTACACCTGTTTCGAATGGGAAGTGGCATCTGGATTTATCTAGCTGTCACACTTTTAAATAATTGATCAATATCGATAATAACAAATGGAATTTACAGCCAAACAAATTGCAGAATTTCTGGAAGGTGACGTCGTTGGCAATCAAAATACCAAAGTTTCGAGCTTCGCCAAAATTGAAGAAGGAAGTGATGGTGCTATATCTTTTCTATCAAACCCGGCCTATTTTCATTGTCTCTACACAACAAAATCAAGTGTTGTTTTAGTCGGCAAGGATTTTGTTCCCGAACAACCCTATACAGCTACCCTAATCAAGGTGGACGATGCCTATCAGGCTATCGCCAAGCTGCTTGCCCTATATGAGTCAATGAAGCCTAAGAAGAGCGGCATCAGTTCTATGGCAAGCATATCGGAGAAGGCGGTTATTGGAGAAGATGTCTATATCGGACCGTTTGCTGTCATTGGTGACGGTGTTACCGTAGGAAACGGGACTCAGATATACCCTCATGTCACTCTTGGAGATGGCGTAAAAGTAGGCTCTCAGTGTATTTTGTACCCTAATGTGACGATTTATCATGGTTGCATGATAGGCAACAGCTGCATTCTGCATGCCGGTTCGGTAATTGGTGCTGACGGGTTCGGTTTCGCTCCTTCGGCAGACGGTTACTCAAAGATACCGCAGATAGGCATAGTAGAGCTGGAGGACAATGTGGAGATAGGCGCCAATGCCTGCGTAGACCGCTCTACGATGGGACGTACCCATATATGCAAGGGCGTTAAACTGGACAATCTGGTTCAGATAGGACACAATGTGGAGATTGGTGAGAATACTGTTATGTCTGCCCAATGCGGAGTAGCTGGTTCAGCCAAGGTAGGCAGCTGGAGCATGTTCGGAGGACAATGCGGAATAGCCGGGCACATCACACTAGGTGACAGACTGAATGTGGGTGCACAATCAGGCATTCCGGGTTCGGAAAAGGGAGACAGAATCCTGATGGGATACCCTGCAATAGATCATAGAAATTTTGCCCGCTCTGCGGTGATATATAAGAAACTTCCGGAGATATACACTCAGTTGAATGCACTTCAAAAGGAGTTGAATGAACTTAAATCAAAACTTGAAGATAAGTAGTATAACATGTATAAACAGAAGACATTAAAAGACAGTTTTTCTCTTAGCGGAAAAGGATTGCATACAGGTCTTGACTTAACAGTGACCTTTAAGCCGGCACCGGCTGATTACGGATACAAGATACAGCGTATTGATTTAGAAAGCCAGCCTGTCATTGAGGCAGTGGCTGAAAATGTCCGTGAGACACAACGTGGTACCGTTCTTTTTAAAGGCAGCACAAAGGTAAGTACTGTTGAGCATGGATTGGCAGCCCTCTACTCCGCCGGGATTGACAACTGTCATATTGAGGTCAACGGTCCGGAATTTCCAATATTGGATGGTAGCGCCATAGAGTATGTAGAGAATATACAGAGAGTCGGAATTAAGGAGCAGGACGCAGTGAAGGACTTCTACATCGTGAAATCAAAGATAGAGGTAAAGGATGAAGAGAGCGGTTCTTCAATAATATTGCTTCCTGATGAGGATTTCAGTGTCAATGTATTGATTTCGTTCAACTCGCAGGTTCTTTACAACCAATATGCCTCTCTGGACAATATGGCCGATTTCCCAACAGAGATTGCCAGCAGCAGAACATTTGTGTTCGTCCGTGAGCTGGAGCCGCTTCTGGGAGCAGGCCTGATAAAAGGAGGTGATTTGGATAACGCAATAGTCATTTACGAACGTGAGATGACGCAGGACAGATATGACAAGCTTGCCGAGGTGATGGGCGTACCAAAGATGGACGCTACAAAATTGGGCTATATAATGCACAAACCGCTGAAATGGCCTAATGAGCCTGCACGTCACAAACTGCTGGACATCATCGGCGATTTGGCTCTTATCGGCAAACCTATCAAGGGACGTATCATTGCTACCAGACCGGGACATACGATAAACAACAAGTTCGCGCGTATTATCCGCAAGAATATCAAACTGAATGATGTACAGGCTCCTGCCTATAATCCGTCTATCCAACCCGTCATGAATCTGGAACAGATTATGGCAGGTCTGCCTCATCGCTTCCCGTTTCTTTTGCTGGACAAGGTGATTACCATGACTGATCTGTATGTAGAAGGAGTAAAGAATGTCACAAACGATGAGTTCTACTTCCAAGGCCATTTCCCAGGTCATCCTATTATGCCGGGTGTACTGATAATTGAGGCTATGGCACAATTGGGAGGCACTCTCGCTCTTCAATATACTGAAGACCCAATGAATTATAATCCGCTGTTTATCAAGATAGACAATGCCAAGTTCCGTCACTCGGTACTGCCGGGAGATACGCTTTTGATGCGTGTTGTACGCATTTCACCGCTAACTCATGGTGTATTGTCATTAAAAGGTTATAGCTTCGTGGCAGACAAACTTGTCGCTGAGGCAGAATTTATGGTGCAACTAATAAAAAAGGAAAATTAATATATGATAAGTTCGTTAGCTTACGTTGATCCGTCTGCCCAGATTGGTGAGAACGTTGAAATTGGTCCATTTTGTTTCATTGATAAAAACGTTGTAATTGGAGACAACAATATTATCATGCCTCACGTGAATATCATGTACGGTACACGTATAGGTAATGGTAACCAGATATTCCCCGGCGCTGTAATTGGTGGTATTCCGCAGGATCTGAAGTTCCGTGGCGAGGACACTACCGCTGAGATAGGTGACAACAACCGCATACGTGAGAATGTTACTATTAACCGCGGTACATCATCAAAGGGTAAGACTGTTGTGGGAAGCAACAATCTCTTTATGGAGAGTATGCATATTGCCCATGACTGCGAGATAGGTAATAACTGTATAATAGGCAACAGCACAAAGCTTGCAGGTGAAGTTATTATTGATGATCATGCCACAATAAGTGCAGGCGTTCTGATTCACCAGTTCTGCCGTATCGGCGGATATGTGATGATTCAGGGTGGCTCAGGCTGTAGCAAGGATGTTCCACCATTCGTGATGTGCGGACGTAACCCTCTGGCTTACATGGGTATAAACATCGTAAGACTGCATAGGGAAGAATTCTCGAATGAAATGATTGAGACCATTCACAATGCATACCGTACCATTTATCAGAGTGGCCTGAACGTATCCAACGCTATTGCCGAACTGAAGAAAGATCCAATGTCGGAGGATCCTAATGTCAAGTATATCATTGACTTCATAGAGAATTCGACTAGAGGTATTATCAAAGATTAATTATATAATATTCCACTATATGGTTTACAAATTCGTTATCATTTCAGATGAGGTAGACGATTTCTTTCGTGAGATTCAAATCGATTCAGAGGCTACTTTCCTGGATTTGCACAATGCAATTCTGAAATCTGTCGGATACCCAGATGACCAGATGACTTCATTCTTTTTGTGTGAGGACAATTGGGAAAAACGTGAGGAAATCACACTCGAGGCTATGAACACCAGCTCTGATGTTGACAGTTGGGTAATGGGTTCAACAAGACTCAACGAGCTGATTGAGGATGAGAAACAACATCTGATTTACATCTTTGACCCATTATCGGACAGATGTTTCTTCATGGAACTTAGTGAGATTATTACCGGGAAATCATTTAAGGATGCTTTGTGCTCCAAGAAAGGAGGGGAAGCGCCGAAACAGACTATTGATTTCGAACAGGTGGCAAAGAGTTCCACTTCACTTGATGTGGATGAAAATTTCTACGGCGACGAATCTTTCGATGCCGAGGATTTGGATACTGAAGGTTTTGACATGGGCAATGGCGGCGATGCAGACACCAACGTCAGCATTGATACCATTGACGACCTGTTCTAGAAGTTGTTTTGAATTTATCATCTTTCTATGTGAATACTTTAGCTGTTATACTAGGACCTACCGGCGTGGGAAAGACTGAAACTTGTCTATCCCTCGCCGATTTTTTTCATTCTCCTATTATTTCAGCGGACTCCAGACAAATGTATTCGGAAATTCCGATAGGTACGGCTGCCCCTAATGAGGCTGAACAGGCTCGGGTGAAGCATTACTTTGTCGGAAACCTGAAATTGGAAGAATACTACAGCGCGGCTAAATACGAAGAAGATGCTGTCAACTTATCAAATACCCTGTTCGCAAACCATAATTCACTGATAATGAGCGGTGGATCAATGATGTACATCGATGCCATCTGCAATGGTATAGATAACATCCCTACAGTTACTGACGAGGTAAGAAATAGGCTTGTTGAGAGATATAATGAGGTCGGATTGGACACTTTGGCAGCTGAATTGCGCCTATTGGACCCTGAGTATTTCAAGGAGGTAGACAGAAAAAATCCAAAAAGAGTGATTCACGCTTTGGAGATCTGTTACATGACCGGACGTACCTACTCTTCTTTCCGCTCCGGGCAAAAAAAGAGACGTCCTTTTAATATTGTCAAGGTAGGTTTGACCAGACCGCGTGAAGAGTTATATGATAGGATCAACCGTCGCGTTGACCAGATGATTGATATGGGACTTGTAGATGAGGCAAAGAGGGTTTACGAAAAACGTCATTTGAACTCTCTCAATACTGTCGGTTTTAAGGAGTTGTTCAACTGGATGAACGGTGCTGTCAATAAGGACGGCTCACCCTGGACTCTTGAGTTCGCAATAGAGAAAATAAAGCAAAACAGCCGCATCTACTCCCGTAAACAGATGACTTGGTTTAAGCGTGATGCAGAAATAAAATGGTTTCATCCGGATGAGACGGAGGCGATAATTCAATATATTAAAGATAGAACCCATGATATTGAAGCTGTATGACAAGAATATCAATCAGAGAGATTTGGACAGGGTCCTGAATATTCTGAATGGCGGAGGTGTGATAGCGTTTCCCACTGACACGGCTTACGCTATGGGATGTCATGCCTTGAAGGAACGTCCTATCGAACGCATTTGCCGTATCAAGGGTCTGAATCCCCAGAAACACAGGTTCTCGATTATCTGTTACGACCTCAGCGATATCAGCCAGTATGTACGGATGGAGAATACGACCTTCAAGACAATGAAGCGTAATCTGCCGGGCCCTTTTACCTTTGTTCTTCGTGCAGGGAGCCGTCTGCCAAAGATATTCAGCAACCGAAAGGAGGTGGGAATACGTATTCCCGACAATCCGATAATAAGAGAGATTTGCCGTCAACTTGAGGCCCCTCTACTATCTACGACAATCCCATATGATGAAAATGATGATATTGAATACCTTACCAATCCTGAATTGATTGAAGAGAAGCTGGGTAATGATGTGGATTTGGTCATTGACGGAGGTATAGGCGGATATGAATATTCTACCGTGGTATATTGTGTTGAGGATGAATTCGAGATTATTCGTCAAGGAAAGGGAACTCTGATTTGACTTTTGTTCTCAATTATCCCTATCTTTGGTCCTTGTTTTACAGTCTCCTGTTTGAGACTTTGTCTAAGGAAACGAAGAACAGGCTTAAAAAAAATATTTGTTGATAATTTAAACTGCTTCTTAATATGAAGAGACCTTTTGTTTTTGTGCAGATTTCAATGCTCTGCGTGTTTGCCGCCGGAGCCAATAATATTGCTCTGTCTGACGTAGTCTCAGGCATATATAATCCAAAGAGTGTACGTGAGCTTACTCCAATGTCTGATGGAGAACATTATCTGAGCCTAAGTGATGATAAAAACTGTATTGTCAGATTCTCATTCAAAGACGGATCTGTGACCGATACAGTCCTAAATCTTTCTACAGTTAAAGGTAATGATGACAATATAGTACGTTTGGAAGGCTTCACCCTCTCCCCTAAGGAAGATCGGATTCTGTTACAGACAGATACGAAAAAGATATTTCGCCGCTCTTTCACTGCAGAATACTACCTGTTCACCATTAAGAACAACAGGATGGAACAATTGTCTACAGGTGGCGCACAGCAATCCCCTAAATTCTCTCCTGACGGCAATGTAATCGGTTTTGTTCGTGACGGGAACATTTTTTTGGTAAAGCTAATGTTTAACAATGCCGAATCCCAAGTAACGAAGGACGGTGCCAAGGGTTTTGTGTCCAATGGTATTCCGGACTGGGCTTACGAGGAGGAGTTTTCTTTCACATCGGCTTTTGACTTCAGTGCCGACAGCAAACTGTTGGCATATGTTCGCTTTGACGAGAGCGGAGTAAACCGTCTTAATTTGCCAAATTTTCTGACTTCAATCGATGAAGCATTGAATGAGCAGCCATTATTGAAAGAACAGCAGTATCAATACCCTGTAGCAGGTGCTGCCTGCTCAAAAGTATCAGTGCACTCTTTTGATATAAAAAGCTCTGTGATACGCGATATTGACCTCAAAATAGACAGTAATACTTATATCCCAAGAATCAAATTCGTAGAGGATGAAGAGAACAATCTTTTCGTATTCACCATAAACCGTTCACAGAACAAGCTGGAGGTGTATGCGGCCAATCCACGTTCTACCATGTGCAACATGGTGCTTCGTGAAGAGAATAAGCGCTACATAGAGACTACCGACTATATGGACACCAAATTCTATGGAAAGAAGTTTATCATGCAAAGCGAGCGTGACGGCTATAACCATCTCTATCTGTACAATACCAACGGTACTCTGATACGTAAAATAACCTCAGGAAAATGGGATGTTCTGGCTTTCCATGGCTACGACGAGAAGAGTGGCACTGCCTACTACGAGAGCAACGAGCAGGATCCATACTGCAGAGCTGTCTACAAGATTGACTCAAAGGGTAAAAAGACCTGCCTGACTCCTTCCGGCAAGTACAATAAAGCGGTTTTCAGTACCGGCAACCGTTACTTTATCAACACGGCATCTGACATTAATACTCCGCCTGTGATATCTACAATGGATTTCAATGGAAAAAGTATAAAGATTATCGAGGACAATGCTAAATTGGCTGAACTGGTGGCAAAGGACGGATTTGCCAAGAAAGAGATGTTCTCATTCAAGACCTCGGACGGTGTTGAGCTGTTTGGCTGGATAGTCAAGCCTTCAAACGCTGAGGCTTCAAACCCCTGCCCTCTTATTATGTACCAATACAGCGGCCCCGGATCTAATGAAGTGATTAACTCATGGGATGCAGGATTCTATGCCGGAGGCGCTTTGGAGAGTTTTCTGGTTCAGAACGGATATGCTGTGGCTGTTGTTGACGGACGCGGCACTGGACTGCGCGGCGCTGACTTCAAGAAGCAGACATACATGCAATTGGGTGTTATGGAGAGTAAAGACCAGGTGGAGGCTGCCAAGTACTTAGGTACGCTACCTTATATTGATGCTGACAATATCGGTATCTGGGGCTGGAGTTACGGCGGTTACAACACTCTGATGGCTATGAGTGAGGGTACTCCTGTGTTCAAAGCCGGTGTTGCAATAGCTCCTGTAACTGATTGGCGTTTATATGACGCGCCTTACACCGAAAGGTTCATGAAGATGCCTAAGGAGAATGGCGATGGCTATCGTCAGGCATCGGCAATTGAAAGGATTGATAAGCTGAACGGACGTTTGCTGCTGGTTCATGGCATTAATGACAATAACGTGTTTTTCAGTAATACGACTACTTATACGAACGCTCTAATTGAAGCTGGAATCCAGTTTGATATGCAGGTCTATCCGAGTAAGGAACATAGCCTTATAGGTTCAAAAACACGCTTGCATCTATTCAAAAAAGTCTTAGAGTTTTTCAACAGCAATCTAAAGTAATTATCTGTATATATGCTGCTTATCACTTCTGATAGGCAGCTCAAACATCTT
>CAZYFO010000063.1:0-2507 GCA_964646955.1 uncultured Bacteroidaceae bacterium
AATTACCCTCACAACGTGATTTTAGGAGTACAATTCTCGTTTTTTTGTATTATATTCCGGCTACCGATAGAATCTATTGCAATATTTATAAAAAGGGTATGATTATAACGCAAGATACGTATAACAGATCAAATTTTTTAAAAAGTGAGGTTCACAGATAAGACAACAACTATGCCTTCTTAGGGATCCTTTCAAGTATTGATAATAAATGGTTGAAAACTATGGGTACAGTAGATAAATCAAGACGTTCAGATGGAGAGTGTACACCACGTAATGTAGGACCAATTGAAATCATATCAAGATATGGATATGACTTAAGAAAGAGTCCGCATTCCAAACCGGCATGTATAGCTTTTACTTTTGGATCTTTACCGAATAATTGTTTATAAGTGTCGACAGCTATAGCCAGTAATTGAGACTTTGGGTTAGGAGTCCAACCTGGGTAACCATCATTATGCTCAACTTTTGCTCCGGCGAGTCTGAAAGCTGCTGAAAAAGTCTCTGTAACATCTTCTATAGCAGAGGATATGGAGCTCCGATGGCTAGCGACTATTATTATTGAATTTGAATGAGTCCTTATTGAGGCAAGATTACTTGAAGTCTCTACCAATCCCGGAACATCCATACTTATAGCATAGACCCCATTGAAAGCTGCTATGATAGACATTATTATTTTTTTTGCAACTGTCTGCTCTATACATTTTGATATGAAATCCGTAGATTCCATTATGAACTCCATATTTGATTCTGTAGCATGATACTCTTCTTGAACCATAGAAGCAAAGATGTTGAAATCAACTCTAATAGGTTCTTTGTATTTAGATGGTATTGCAATCATTGCTGACGCGTCACGAGGAATTGAGTTGTGAAGATTTCCTCCCATAATACTGCAAAGTCTGATATTGTACTTGTCCATTACGGAATTGAGGAAGCGTACTAATAATTTATTGGCATTAGCAAATCCTTTATCAATATCATCGCCGGAGTGTCCTCCGTGAAGTTTGTCTACTCCTAGTCTTAGACAGAAATAATCTTCAGGTACAGATTCCTGGATATACTCAAAAGAGACAGTTGCATTTATACCTCCCGCACAACCTATGAATATCTCGCCTTCATCCTCAGAATCCAGATTAATCAACATAGAACCGTTCATCATGCCGCTTTTAAGATGTTGTGCTCCAATAAGACCTGTCTCCTCAGAGACTGTAAAAAGACACTCAATCGGACCATGTTGAATATCGCCCCTATCAAGTATAGCCAAAGCCATAGCCATTCCAATGCCATCGTCGGCTCCTAATGTGGTTCCTTTTGCCTTAAGCCAACCATTCTCAATATAAGTGTCAATTGGCTGAGTAAAAAAATTGTGTTCAATAGACGCGTCTTTTTCGCAAACCATATCTTGATGAGCCTGTAATATTACCGTATGCCGATTTTCAAAATATTTTGTAGCAGGCTTGCTTATCAATACATTGCCCACTTCGTCTGATGTGACTATTAAACCGCGTTTTTCTCCAAATTCTTTTAGAAATAAACCTATTTTTTCTTCATGTCCCGATGGACGTGGAATCATGCATATCTGATTGAAGATTTCAATGACACTCCTGGAATTATCCTCTTTCATATTATTGTAATATCTAATATTGTTTTCAAAAGTAACCCTTTTTGTTTGTAATATAATTGACAATTATATTTTTTTGAAAATGTGTTGTACCATTGTTTAATAAAGTTGTGTAACTTTGCAAGTCACAATGTTGAAAATATTTTTGATAGTAACGGGTATTTTACTTGCTGGAGTAGCTCTTCTCTCCGTGAGTATTTGGCTGAAACCTAACGGAAGGTTTCCTAATATTCATGTGGGTAAGAATCCTGCTATGAGAAAACACAAGATAGGATGTGTTGAGGCGCAGGATTCAGAGGCTCAAAAATCAAACAAATTGGCAGTTTCGGAAAAGAATAAACATTAAAAAAAATCATATGAAGATTAACCAGTTGCTTTACGGATTTATATCCCTAGGAATGATATTTGGATTTACTCAGTGCACAAAAAAATCAGCTAACGTTTCTGATAGCTCAACAAATGCTGTACCGGTTGCTTCTTCCGAACTTAAGATTGCTTACGTAAATATTGATTCATTACTTGCTCATTATGAGTTTTATCAGGATATGTCTGAAAATATGCTCCGTAAGGAAGAAAATAGTCGTCTTGTATTGTCAGAAGAGGCAAATAAGCTACAAAAGGAGATTGATGACTTCCAGAGAAAACTTCAGAACAATGTCTTCTCTTCACAAGAGAGAGCTCAACAGGAGCAAAACAGATTGCTTAAGAAACAGCAGGAGCTGAATGATATGACGGATAGACTCCGTACCGAACTTTCTACTGAGAGTGATAACAACAGCATGATGATCAGTGATTCCATCCAGTCATTTTTGAAAGATTATAACAAGAAAAAGGGTTTCAGCATCATCCTTAGTAAAGTAGGTGACAATATCCTATATGTTGATGAGAG
>CAZYFO010000063.1:2607-9568 GCA_964646955.1 uncultured Bacteroidaceae bacterium
GGAAGAGCATAATTCCAGACATCCCTTCTAATGGCCATCTTTAATGCCCGTGCAAATGCTTTGAATATGCTTTCTATCTTATGGTGTTCATTATCTCCTTCAGCTTTGATGTTTAGATTCATTGCTGCGGCATCACTTATCGATTTGAAAAAGTGCATAAACATCTCTGTTGGCATGTCGCCTATTTTTTCGCGCTTGAATGAGGCATCCCAAACCAGCCATGAACGTCCTCCAAAATCAATTACTACCTGACTGAGACAATCATCCATAGGCAGTGCGAATCCATATCTTTCGATACCTCTTTTATCTCCAAGAGCTTTTTTGAAACACTCACCCAATACAATTCCGGTATCCTCAATGGTGTGATGTTCATCAACATTTAGGTCCCCTTTGATTTTGATAGTCAAATCGATTCCGCTATGACGTCCAATCTGTTCGAGCATGTGATCGAAGAATCCTATTCCGGTAGAAATGTTGCAGCATCCTGTGCCATCCAAGTCCATTTCTACAAATATATCTGTCTCTTTTGTTGTTCGTCTGGCAGATGCTTTTCTTTCTCCTGCGAAAATGTATTCAGCGATTTTCCACCAGTCTCTACTGGCAAAAACACATACTTCATTGAGCTCTTTAGGCAGGTCTTTCTTCTCTTCTTGCAATAATATGGCTTTGCATCCAAGGTTTTTGGCCAATTCCACATCGGTATTTCTGTCTCCTATGACGTAGCTGTTTGACATATCATATTCTTCAATCAGATATTTTCCGAACATACCCGTAAGCGGTTTTCTCGTCGGTGCGTTATCTGAGGGCAAACTTTTGTCGATGAGAATGTCATCGAATACTATACCTTCACCGGCCAATGTCTTTAGAATCAAGTTCTGGGAAGGCCAGAAAGAATCCTCAGGAAATGATGATGTTCCCAATCCATCCTGATTGCTTGCCATAACCAATTCATAATCCATGCGTTCTCTGAGAAAAGAGAGACTCCTGAAGACCTTTGGAATAAACTCAAGCTTGTTGAGATTATCTAACTGATAATCAATAGGCGGTTCAGAAACTATAGTTCCGTCTCTATCAATGAATAAGACTCTTTTCTTCATTTTATGGCATTTTATTAATGGTTTCAATGAGTACGTCGTTTTCTTCCGGTGTCCCGATAGTAATTCTCAGAGAATTCCCGCATAATGATATAAGGCTACGATTCCTGACAATAATGCCTTGATCTACAAGATAATTATACGTCGATGTGGCATCCTTGAATCTGGCAAGAATGAAATTCGCATTTGAAGGGAAAACTCTTGTGCAACAATCGAATTTCTCAATTTCTTTCATTAATCTGTTACGTTCCACAATAAGAGTCTTTACCCATTCTTTAAATCTGTCATTATGCTCAAGCTGCATAAGAGCCTGTTGTTGTGTTAATTGATTGACATTGTATGGATATTTCACCTTATTCATTAATTGAATAATATCAATTGATGCAAATGCCATTCCCAATCTTATTGCAGCCATACCCCATGCCTTAGAAAAGGTCTGAAAGACAATGAGGTTAGGGTGCTTGTCCAATGAACCGAGCATAGATACATTATCTGAGAAATCGATATATGCTTCGTCTATTATAACTATACCATCGAATTTTTGTATCAGATTGTTTACTACATCAAGATTCAGATTGTTACCTGAAGGATTGTTAGGTGAACAGAGAAAAATAATTTTTGTGTTGTCATCAACTTCACTCAATATCTTTGCTTCATCAGGCTGAAAGTCATCATCAAGCAATACCGGACGATATTCCACATCATTAATTTCGGCACATACTTTATACATGCCGTATGTGGGTTCAATTGCCACCACATTGTCTATGCCAGGGTTACAGAATATTCTGAACGCCAGGTCGATAGCTTCATCGCTTCCATTGCCTAAAAATATATTCTCTTCGTTTACTCCTTTTATTTTTGATACTTTTCGTTTCAAATCCCTCTGTAACGGGTCGGGATATCTGTTATAAGGATAATTGAATGGATTCTCGTTGGCATCCAAAAAGACTTTGGCTTCCTTCCCCTGATATTCGTCTCTGGCAGAGGAATAAGGCTTGAGGCTCAGGATATTTGAACGAACCAATTGTTCTAACTTTTTCATTTTGACAGATTGTTTTTTTGAAGTCTAACAGTAACAGCATTCTTATGAGCATCCAAATTCTCTCCCAATGCCATTGTCTCAATTACAGGTCCAAGAGTCTCCAATCCGGATTTTGACAACTCCTGAAAAGTTATCTTGCGAATAAAACTATCGATGTTTACACCCGAATAGGCTTTTGCATATCCGCTTGTCGGAAGAGTGTGGTTGGTTCCAGAGGCATAGTCACCTGCACTTTCCGGAGAATATGCTCCAAGAAATATAGAACCCGCATTCTTAATTCTCCTTGCGACTGAACAATAATCACTATTATGGATTATAAGATGTTCGGGCGCATATTCATTTGTAAGTTCAATTACCTCATCAGTATTATTAAGCAGTATCATTCTGCTGTTTTCTAATGATTTGGCCACAATCTCACAACGAGGAAGCTGCGAAAGCTGACAATCTATCTCTTTTTTTACTTTTTCTATTATGGCAGCAGATGTTGTTACCAGCAATGCCTGACTGTCAATACCGTGTTCCGCTTGGGATAACATATCCGCGGCGACGAACGCGGGATCCGAGGAGTCGTCAGCAATGACCTCAACTTCAGAAGGCCCGGCAGGCATGTCAATGGCTACATCTCTTAGAGATACCAGCTGTTTTGCTGCTGTGACGTATGAATTGCCCGGTCCAAAAATCTTAAATACTTTAGGCACGCTCTCCGTCCCATAAGCCATGGCTGCAATAGCTTGGGAGCCACCGATCTTGAAAAATCTGCTGACACCGGCTATTTTGCCTGCATATAGAATAGCGGGATTTACTTTACCCTCTTTATTTGGTGGAGTACAAAGCACAATCTCTTCGCAACCGGCCGTCTTGGCAGGAATAGCAAGCATCAGAACCGTAGAAAAGAGTGGGGCGGTACCTCCGGGTATGTATAACCCTACTTTTGTGATAGGTCTAGCTTCTTGCCAGCATGTTACTCCAGGCGTAGTCTCAATCTTTTTAAACTCAGGAAGTTGGGCGCTATGAAACTTTTTGATATTTGCCGCAGCAATGTCGATTGCGTTCTTAAGATCTTTCGACACCAAATCCTCTGCTTCTGCCATCTCAGATGCAGTTACGCTAAGTGAAGATAACGATACATTGTCGAAAGTCTTTTCAAATTCGAAAAGAGCTTTGTCACCTTCGCAGCGGACCTTATTCAGGACCTCTTGAACTCTATCATAGAGTCCCGAAAGGTTTAAAGCCGGGCGTTTTAATATTTCACCCCAAGTTGATTTGTCGGGATATGAAAACTGTTTCATAAAATCATTTTTTCTATTGGAAGAACCAAAATTCCTTCAGCTCCGAGAGATTTTAGTTTTCCGATAATCTCCCAAAAACGTTTTTCATCCAAAACGGTATGAACAGAACTCCAATCTCCTTGTGCAAGAGGCATAACAGTTGGGCTTTTGATACCGGGAAGAACAGAAATAACCGCTTCCAACTGAGAATTAGGAACATTCATCATGATATATTTTTTTCCTTGAGCCGCCTTTACTGCATCAAAACGGAACAGAAGTTCCTCCATAATCTCTTTCTTCTCTTCAGACAGATTCGGGTTTCCAATGAGAAGCGCTTCGGACTGCATGACGATTTCAACTTCACGCAAGTTGTTACTAACCAGAGTGGATCCGGAACTTACAATATCAAATATTGCATCTGCCAATCCAATGCCAGGAGCAATCTCAACTGAACCAGTTATGACATGTGACTCAGCGCAGATATTGTTCTTTTCCAGGAAAGACTTCAGGATACCGGGATATGAAGTAGCAATCTTTTTGCCATTGAACCAATCCAACCCTTTGTAGTCAACTGCTTTTGGAATAGCAAGAGAAAGACGGCATTTACTGAAGCCGAGTCTCTTTATTAAATTGGCTTTTTCATTTCTCTCAACATATTCATTTTCTCCAACTATGCCAACGTCTGCAACACCACCTGCAACAGATTGTGGAATATCATCATCACGTAGAAACAATATCTCTACCGGAAAGTTTCCTGCTTGTACCAACAGTGTTCTTTTTGACAGGTTTAGATTGATACCTGATTCTTGTAAAAGGGTCATGGTCTCTTCATAGAGACGTCCCTTGGATTGTACTGCAATTCTCAACATGATTTCCTTATTTTTTTTATTATTACTCATTGTTATAAAAAAAGGCCTACCGGTATTCGGCAAGCCTTTAAATTAAAGATACGACCACCAGCCTACCGATTTAACTGCAGGTATGATGATGGTGGAATATTGATTGAATATTATTCATTTCTCAATTTTTGTACTGCAAAGATATTGTCATTAATTTAATAATCCAAGTAGGAATAAGATTTTTTGTTGTTATTCGATGAAAAATGCACATTTGGATGGAAAATAAAAAATAATTACCTTTGTAAGGTATAGTAATAAATTGATGATTGACAAATTTTCTTACTATCAGATAATAAGGTACTTATTGTTATATTTCTGATGTAACTACTACTAAGATGAAATGGTCCGGGCCTGGCATGAATGGGGCAAAGATGCTTGTGTTGCTATCAACGGCTTTACTGCTTCTAATTCTTTTCTACATTAGAAAGGAAATGATGCTCGAACAAAAATCTGAAAAAAAAGAGTATGTAAAACTCTCTCCATACGATGATTTATTTAGAGAATATGCGGATACGGCAGTATGCGATTGGATGCTTCTGGCTGCCATAGCATATGTTGAATCTAAATTCGATACGACGTCCTCTTCTCAAAATGGCGCTCATGGAATAATGCAAATTATGCCGAGTACTTATCGACACCTTTTAGGTGAAATGGGAGTTACAGATACAAACGATTATTCAACTAGAATGAATATCAGGGCTGCTTCCCATTATATCGCCAATCTTGATAAACAGTTCTATTTTATCAATAAGAAAGAGCGTATGAATTATATTCTTGGTTCTTATAACGGAGGACCGGGACGTATATTTGATGCGATGAGAATTGCAAAGAAACAAGGAGTTAATAGATATAGTTGGAAGGAACTGACTAGTATTCTCAAAACAATGAATAGAGAGGAGGTCTATACCGACAGTCTATGTAAATGTGGTAAATTTGAAGCCGCTCAGACTATTCGTTATGTTGAGAAGGTACAGCGTAAGTATAAAGAGTACAAAGAATTGGAATTGATATTTCATTCAACAAACGGTCTTGAAGACAAAAAAAAGAATATTGAAAATGAAGTACATAATAACAATTGACCAGAGGACCTCTTCTTCAAAGGCGTTGTTGTTTGATGAAGAGTTCAAAATAATAGACAAACAGATAATTCCTCATAAAAAATTCTATCCCAAAGAGGGTTGGGCTGAAGTTGATGCTGAAGAGATATATAGAAACACTGTGTCGGCTGTTTCTAACCTAGCTATTCCTGAAGGAGATGATATTGAGTTCTCAATATCAATTGTCAACCAAAGAGAAACTGTTGTTATTTGGGATAAAAAAACCGGAAAGCCGGTTTATCGTGCTATATTATGGCAATGTCAACGTGGTACAAGATTCTGTGAACAACTGATAGAACAGGGATTCGAAACCCCGATTAAAGAGAAGACGGGATTATTACTGGATCCCTATTTTTCAGCTAGTGGTGCAAAATGGGTTCTTGATAATGTTGAAAGTGTTAGAGAAAGAGCTGAACGTGGAGAACTTTTGTTCGGTACAATTGATACATGGCTCATTTGGAAGTTGACTGGAGGTAAAATCCATGCTACCGACTACACAAATGCATCTCGGACACTTTTGTTTAATATCAATTCTTTGGAGTGGGATAAGGATTTGCTGAAGCTGTTTACCATACCGGAATGCATGATGCCCGAAGCAAAACCATCGGATAGCATTTTCGGAGAGACTGATGTGGAAGGAATATTCAATAATCCTATTTCAATAGCGGGAGTTATAGGTAACTCACACGGTGCTTTGGTAGGACAGATGTGTTTTGAACCCGGAATGGGCAAGACAACTTACGGAACGGGTTCTTCTGTCATGTTTAATATTGGAGAGGAGGTCGTTAGTGCACCGAATGGCATGGTTTGTTCTATCGGTTTTTCTGTGTTTGATAAGACCTATTATGTACTTGAGGGCCATGTCCACGCTTCAGGTGCTACCGTTGAATGGTTAAAAGACAGCCTTCAATTAATAACCGATATCGATGATATTGATGCAATAGCAGACAGCGTTCCTAATAATGGAGGAGTCTATTTTGTTCCGGCCTTTTCCGGCCTAGGTTCGCCATGGTGGATATCTGAGGCAAAAGCTATGATAACCGGAATTACCCTTTCCACAACAAAAGCCCATATTGTGAGGGCTGCGTTAGAATCTATTGCATATCAGGTTACAGATGTTATTGAACTGGTTTCCAGGAACTCCAATAGCCCATTACGTGAATTGAGAATTGATGGAGAGGCTGCCGGAAGTGATTTCCTTTTGCAGTTTCAATCAGATATGTTGGGATTTCCTGTAAGCAGACTTAATGTTGAGGAGGCTTCAGGTTTTGGTTCAGCCATATTGAACTCTTGCGCCAGAGGAGTGTTCTCTTCAATAGACCAAGTGAAACAATTGCATATGGACAGCCGTCTGTGTACTCCACAAATGAAACCTGAAGAGAGAAACAATTGCCAGCAAGGATGGCTTCAGAGTGTGCATACGGTGATTATTAGCGCAAAAAAGAACGGATAAGTAAGCAGGCGGCAGGCGAAAAATCAGACTACTAGACCTTGAAAGCCCGAGCCATCTCTCGCTTGTCCTCATTTTCTTTTATACTTTGTCTCTTGTCATATTCGCGTT
>CAZYFO010000064.1:0-9502 GCA_964646955.1 uncultured Bacteroidaceae bacterium
ATTATGTCAATATGATGATTGCGTGGTTTATGGCAACTGCTTTGGCCAAACAATATTCTCATACAATACCATATATTGAAAAAGGTAGTCTGGCACCATGGGTGCAGAACAAAACTATTCAAAAGTCTATTGAAAGTTATCGTATAAGCGACGCGACTAAAAAATATCTACGCACTCTTAAAACATCAAAATTACTATAGCATTTGGTAAGACCTATTTTTCAAATTCATAGATAAATTATATTCATTCGTCGGCTTTTTCCGTACCTTTCACCGATTTTGTATTGTGTTGGTCTTAATGCCATTATATATTTGCATCGCAATTGCAATTCGAGTCAATAACAAATTAACAAATTAAGTATGGAATCAACAAAAGTAAAAAGTGAGATGAATTTAATTCACCCACATCATAATTGTACATTAGATAGGATATTATGGGGTTTGGCTATTATCTCAGCCGGTGTCATGCTTTTATTGACAGGTAACGGCACAATTGACATGGCTTGGAGAGATATTTTCTTTTCTTGGCATATGTTGGTTTTGATTTTTGGCATTCAGGCTCTGTTGCATAAACACTACTTGTTTGGAATGATCCTGATTGCGGTCTCAGTATTAGTCGAACCGTCATTTTATGTTAGAGTATTCGAAATGAATGCCCTAGATGCGGAAAGCTTAATATTTATTCAGCGTCAAGCATTTTATGTGGCAATAATTATTTTCGGAATATGGATAATTTTACGCGGATTCTTTAAGAAAAATTTCTTTTGTTGCGACAATCATCACAGATGTTATACAGACAAAGACGGCAATCGAGAATTTTCAGCAAAATTCGGTGAAATGAATATGGATTCCGATAAGAATGGTCGTATTGACTATCAGTTTGCATTCAGTGGATCTGAGCAAATATTTTTGGAACCAGTATTCCGTGGAGGAAGAATAAAAACTGTATTTGGAGGTCTAACACTGGATTTGCGTAAAGCTGCCTTAGAAGAAGGCAACACAGTATTGGATATTGATACCGCGTTCGGTGGGGTTGAATTAGTTTTACCTGAAGATTGGAATGTCGATATTAGAAGTCAGTGCTTCTGCGGAGGTTTTGATGATAAACGTGTAACAAAGAGCATACAGGACCGCTCAAAATGTCTTATTATTAATGTTAAGTGCTTCTTTGGAGGCGGTGATATCAAATAAAAATGCCATTATTTTTCTTCCGATAAATGATAAATTTTCTGAAACAATACGTATGGCAACTACTGATAGTAATAGTAGTTGCCATGGCGTATTCATTTCTCTACGGCCTTCCTATCGAACTGCCCTTATGGTTTATTATTCTGGATGGCTGTATATATGCAGCTTCGTTATTATTATTGATTGTCGCTATCGGAATTGCGATGAAATACAGTTTGACTTTGGCCGTAGAACGAGGAGGACGTGTCTGTTACCTATTGGCCCTTGGTTTCTTGACTTGTATATTTCTGCTTGGAATAGAGTCTTTCACCGCTTATGTTGTATCGGAAAATTTTTTTATTCTATTCAAAGAAAATATTCAGCAACGTTTGTTTACCGATGTGCTTGTATGTGTTATCATTATTTTGAATAACAGATTACATAATGACCAACAGAACAGTGAACGTGAGAATGACATTGAAATATCCTCACATACTCCATATGGTTTCCCAAACAATATTTTTTCTTCGAAAGATACAAATTCAGCAGATTCTGTTATACCTTTTGTTTGTTGTAGTGATGATCCGGACATAAAAGATCTTTCGGACGATCAAGTAAAAGGCAATATCAATACTAAACAAAAGAAAAACACTCCGATTACTCAAGTAAGTGTCAAGATAGGGCAAAAAATCAGAATAATACAAGTTTCGGAGATCATAAGTATCAAAGCTGATGGAGACTATGTGTCAATAAGTACTTCTGATGGTTACTATTTGAAAGAACAGACTATGAAATACTACGAAGAGAATCTACCTCGAACCGACTTTTTACGCATTCATCGTTCATATATAGTTAGACTCTCAGATATATTACGTATTGAAAGATACGGCCAGATGCAACAAGTCGAAATGAGAAGCGGCGAGAAAATCCGCATAAGTGCAAACGGTTATAAACTACTCCGCTCAACCTTAGGACTCTAATTTCATATTTCCTATTTAGAATTTAATAGTCAGATTGCTCACCATCTGACTATTAAACATTCTATTGTACCTCATAAAATAATCTCACCTCATTAAAATATAAAATCAAAACTGCTTCAAAAAAACTATAATGAAAGGCATTATAGTCTGTTTTTTCTTACATTTGCAAGATTCAAATACGGAAAATGAAAAGGGAATTATTTTTTTTAATGTTTTTTTCTGCCATCACGGTAGGTGCAAATGCACAAAATGACCCCAAAAGTGCACCACTTCAATTCGATAGTTATGAATGGGATTTCGGCAAAATTGAAGAAAAAGATGGTGTGGTGAGTCACACATTCTATTTTGCCAATAATTCAAAATCTCCTGTTACTATTGACGATGTCGGCACAAGTTGCGGATGTACAACGACGTCGTATTCAACGAAACCTATTGCTCCTGGAGAAATGAGCCAGTTGACAATAAATTTTAGCCCGGCTCGTACGGCAGGTCAAGTTTTTCGAGAAATAGAAATTTTCACAAGTGGACATAAATTCTGCTGTCGTCTTATGATTAAAGCAGATGTCACTCCTGCCCCATTGGATAATAAACAGTTATATCCACAAATATTAGTAGGTGATGTCCGTACCGTGACAATGCGATGCAATTTTGGTTTTATTGCTCAAGGACGTTCAGAGTCAAAAAGTTTGACTATCATAAATGACGGAAAAAAGACTGTTAAGCTTGATATCATAGGATTAAAAGAGAAAGGTATCTTAACTGCCGAGTTCCCTCCAATATTGGCTGCAGGTATGGCTGACGGCATTAACTTGACCTACAATATCTCTACCGGGAAGAATAGCTATGGAACTGTTAGAGATACTCTATGGCTTGTTATTGATGGTAAAAAAAGTGAAAAACCTTTTATTGTATCAGCTGTCCGTACTGATGACTTCTCAAAAGTGGATAAGGAAACGGCTCCAAGTTTAAGGTTGCAGCCTGCTTTAGTCGATTTTGGTTTCAAAGTACGTGGAAAGGTATTCAAACAGACAATCACAATCGGAAATACCGGGAAATCGGATTTGATTTTCCATGATATAGAATGTGGCAATGGAGCAAGTATTGATTTGAACGAAGGTACTGTTTTCAAGCCCGGAGAAGAAAAATATATTGCGGTGTACGTAAAGAACTCCAATGTGGAAAACAAACAAACAAACGGCTATATCAATATTACAACAAATGATCCTGAACGTCCAATAAAAGAGTTACGACTACAAATCAGCACGAAGTAGATTACTTATATATTACCGGCGTAATAATTACTAACTAATATTTCTACTAACTAATATTTTTACTTACTAACAAAAAATGAAAAGACTTACTAACTTATTGGGAATTGCAGCCATATCGGCTCTAGTTTCCTGTTCAGGAAACTCATCTTATGAGTATCCTTTCCAGAATCCAAAGCTATCAATAGACGATAGAGTGGAAAATCTTTTGTCTCTATTGACTCCGGAAGAAAAAATCGGTCTTATGATGAATGGCTCAATCTCCATTGACAGTTTAGGTATTCCTGCCTATAACTGGTGGAGCGAAGCTTGTCATGGCATTTGTGTTAATGGCGCTACCGTCTATCCTCAGGCTATCGGTTTGGCAGCAACCTTTGATGCTGACCAACAACTCGAAATTTACACTACTATTTCAGATGAAGCCCGTGCCCATTGGAATACTACCGAACACAATCAGTTTGGCAAGACACGTGCTACCGGTGGTGCATGGCATCAAGGACTTTCATTCTGGTGTCCTAACATCAACATTTTCCGCGATCCTCGTTGGGGACGTGGTCAGGAGACCAGCGGAGAGGATCCATATCTATCGGGTGTTATGGGTTCTGCTGTTGTAAAAGGCATGCAAGGCAATGACAAGAAGTACTACAAGACACACGCTTGTGCAAAACATTATGCTGTTCATAGTGGTCCCGAGTCATCACGTCATAGAGATAATATATCTGTTTCAATGCGCGACCTGTGGGAAACATATCTGCCTGCATTTAAGGAATTGGTTACTGAAGCTAATGTCCAAGAGGTAATGTGCGCATATAACCGTTATGAAGGTGATCCATGTTGCGGTAGCGACCGTTTATTGACTGAGATACTACGAGACAAATGGGGTTTCAAAGCGTTGGTAGTTTCTGACTGCGGAGCTATAAATAACTTCTATACAAAAGGTCAACATGAAACTCATCCTGATGCAATTTCTGCCAGTGCTGATGCAGTTCTGTCCGGTTGTGATATTGAGTGTGGTACCAGTTACAATGCCTTATTGCAGAGTATTGAAAAGGGAATGATTAGCGAAGCCGACATTGATGTATCGCTACGCAGGATTCTTCGCAGTAGGTTCGAATTAGGAATGTTCGATCCTGCCGAAATGGACCCATGGAAGAACTTGGGAGAAGAGACAATCAGTTGTGAGGCTCACACTGAACTTGCTAAGAAGGCAGCTCGTGAGGCAATGGTACTACTGAAGAATGACAACAATATACTTCCTCTTTCTAAAGATATTAAGAATATTGCAGTCGTTGGTCCTAATGCAGATAATGCCACTGTCCTATTTGGAAACTACAATGGTACTCCTACTGAAGCTAACACCTTATCAATATTGGGAGCCATCAAACTAGCCGTTCCTAATACAAATATTATTTATGACCGTGCATGCGAATTGGCTGATCCATATCTGACAGTAAATCATTTGTCCGATATGAATAACGGAAAGGGTATATATGCCGAGTTCTTTAATAATACGACTATGAGCGGAGATCCTGTTAATACGGGATACTACGATCAGATCAATATGCGTACTATGGGTGACTATCGTTTCGCTGACAGCGTTGAGATGACAAACTTCTCAGCTCGCCTCACCGGCTCATTTACATCCGCCTTCACCGGCACCTTGAGTTATTCGATTAGGGGAAACGACAAATATAAGCTTACTGTAAACGGTAAAACCGTTGCAGAACAAAATGAGCCTATGTCCATGGGAAGAGGTTTTGGAGGATTTGGCGGTTTTGGTCGTCAACAGAGGCCTGCAACAGAAATTAAGGTAGTTAAAGGTCAGACATATAAGATTCAGATTGACTTCTCTAAGGGAGAAACCGGCTCCGCATATTTATCCTTTGATCTTACTGAACGCAAATTGGCTCAATACGATGAATTGGCAACTAGAGTCAAGGATGTTGATGCTATTATCATTGTAAGCGGTCTTTCTGCTCGTTTGGAAGGTGAAGAGATGAATGTTCATTATGATGGCTTTGCTGGCGGTGACCGTACTAAGATTGAACTTCCGGAAGTTCAGATCAATCTAATTAAGGCTATGAAGGCAACCGGCAAACCTGTTATTTTGGTGAACTGTTCAGGTAGTGCCATAGGATTTGCAAACATAGAAGATCAATACGATGCATTGATTCAGGCATGGTATGCTGGTCAGGCCGGAGGTCTTGCCGTAGCTGATGTCTTATTTGGAGATTATAATCCGGCTGGTCGTCTGCCTGTTACATTTTATAAGTCAACTGATCAGTTACCAGACTTTATGGACTACAGTATGAATAACCGTACTTATCGTTATTTTACCGGAGAGGCTCAATATGCTTTCGGTTATGGTCTGAGTTATACTACCTTTGCTTACGGTGACGCTACCCTTTCAAAGAAATCCATTAAGGCAGGCAAAAGCGTAAAAATAACTATTCCTGTATCCAATACAGGTTCGAGGGATGGTGATGAAGTAGTTCAAGTATACGTAAAACGTCTAAATGATGCAGAGGCTCCTATCAAGGATTTAAAAGGCTTCAAACGTGTTAACATTGCTGCCGGACAGACTGCAACTGTTACCATTGAATTAGATAAAAAAGCTTTTGAAGCTTATGATGAGTCTATTGACGAACTTTCAGTTAAGTCAGGTAAATATCAGATTCTTTACGGATCTTCATCTCTTGACAAAGATCTGAAAGCTATAGATTTTGAAGTACAATAATCAATACTTTCTTTAATGTAAAAAAGGTGACCATGGTCACCTTTTTTATTATTTTTGCATCCAAACAATAAAAATTATGCGAAAAATAATATTAACTGCTTTTCTCATATGCTCTTCGAGTTTGGTTTATTCTCAGTCTGATGTAAAAACCGGCTGGAATTTTGGTGCTTTACCAAGTGTCGCATTTGATACCGACTTGGGGTTTCAATATGGAGCGCTGACAAACATCTATTATTATGGTGATGGTACCACCTACCCCGAGTATATTCATTCCATCTATTTGGAAGCTGCTTATACAACAAAAAACAACGGAATATTCCGATTCAGCTATGATTCTAAAAAATTGATTCCTGACCACCAGATAACTTTTGATATTGCATACACTCCCGATGAGATGTGTGACTTTACCGGTTTTAACGGGTATCAGTCTGTGTTTAACAGAGATTGGGCTGATGATGAGTCTTCCGATTACCGTTCCCGCGCTTTTTATAAGTTCAAAAGAAATCTTCTGCGTATTAATGCAGATATCAAAGGTAATATAAATGGACCCTTCAAATGGAATGCAGGTATAGGATTATTGGATTATTCTGTCGGAAGCGTAAACATCGACCGTTTAAATAAAGGCAAGGATGATAAAGATAAGCTACCTGCTATTGATGGAATTTTTGAAAAATATCAATCTTGGGGACTCATCGATGCTGATGAAACCAAAGGAGGACTATTTCCTTACATTCGCGGTGGTGTGACCTATGATACAAGAAATAGAACTGCTGCTCCTTCAAAAGGTATCTGGAGCGATATGTTCCTTACATATACTGCTGCATTTGGAGATCAAAGCAAATATAACAGTTTGAAACTAAACGCCAATTTCTGTCAATATATTCCAGTGTATGGACAAGATGTCGTTTTTGCATATCGTCTAAGTACCCAGTTAAGTCTGGCAGGCAGTACCCCATTTTACATGAGTAGTTTTCAAAACAATCTATTCATGAAACGGGTTATGTACGAAGGATTAGGCGGAGCAAGCTCACTTCGCGGAGTCATGCGTAACCGTGCAATTTCAGATGGTTTTGCTATGGCCAACATTGAGTTCAGAATAAAATTGGCAAAATTTGATATAGGAAAGCAGCATTATTATGTTGCTGTAAACCCATTACTTGATATGGGCGCTATTCTGCAACCCTTCAGTTTGGATGAACAGTCCGTACGTAATGCTGTATCAAACGATGGAGAAAATGTTGATGACTATTTTGATTTCAATAGATCTGTTATTTACAAACCTCATTTTTCTGGCGGTATGGGTCTTAAGATTGCAATGAACGAAAATTTCATTCTTTCCGTTGATTGGGCAACTCCTTTTGACAAACAGGATGCTTCAAAGACCTCTAATATGTATATAAAGATGGGATATTTATTCTAAGTAACCACATCCATTTTTTCAATAGAAATGCCCCGAATAAGTTGAAAAACTTACTCGGGGCACATTTTTTAAGGTTTATATCATTTATGATTCACTCCCTCCTTAATCTATATAAGAGTTTGATCTTCAGTTAATCCATTAATCTTTATTACCAGAATAATGTTTTATTCTTGTTCAATTCCGAATCTCAAAACCAACATTTTTACAAATTCATCGCGCCAACATTCTCTTTCATTAGCTCCAGAGAATGTCCAATCATAGACTTTACCGCCTCTTTTTCTAATGGAGAGAACCAGTGGCTGAAACACTTCTTCTTCAGAACTAAATTCTTCCTTAAGTCCCCAACAAATATTATATTCGATCTTCTGTTCCAACATTCCATACCCGTCACAATTTGATGCTACTGGTGAAAAGCACCAATAGTTTGCCATTAGCTCAGGATAACTCATACTTAGAGAAATACCGAAATTCGCACTATTTGATGTACCAAAATAAATCCTATCGTCTCTGGATTTAGATACTGAATAATTATCCTCAATAGTTGGTATGAACTCATTAATGAAATAATGAATGTGGTTATCAAATATAGGTCTCAGAGTATCATTATTCCTTGATAATATCTCATTATATTCCACATCTCTATATGAAAGATTAAGCCCTGGAATCTGATTATTATTCTCGTATGAACATGCCACAACAACAGGCTTGATATAACCGTTGTTAATCAAAGAATCAAGAAGATGTTTATAGTTACCGGAAACAAGTGCCATACCATCTTCTGCATATATTACGGGGTATTCATTCTTTTCCGAGTAACCGGCTGGCAGATATACTCCTACACTTCTATTTTCCGATAAAAACTTGCTATCTAACTGGAATTCATTGAAGATAGACTCTTTATTAGTTTGCTGTTTACATGCGGTAATAACAAAAATTGCCGCCATACCGACCCATAACTTACTTTTCATTGTTTCTCCTTCTTCCGTAATTAATGTTAATGCAAAGGTAATCATTTCGTAGACTGATTAAACCATATTTAGAAATAATAATCTAACAATCGTCTTAATGTTAAAATAGCGGACTTTGGGATTTAACAATCCGGCTTCAAATTTATATTAGTTGCAGAGTTCGATAAAACAGAAAGAAGTTACAAGTTAAATTAATAATATTACTAAATGAAAAGAATCGCAAGTCTGTTTGCACTTTTAGCAACATCAACGTCATTGCTGATGGCACAGAGTGGAAATCTTGAAGTCAAAGGTTCCGTATTTGACTTTGGCAGTGCTGAACCGCTTTATCCGGCGGCTATTCAAGTTTATTCGCTCCCTGATTCAACCTATGTGAACGGTTCATCAACAGATGAAAACGGAGCCTTTTTAATTACCGGCCTGAAAGCCGGAAATTATGTATCAAAAGTAACCTTTATGGGCTACATCGAGACTGAAAAAAGTTTTACCTTAAGATCTAATTCAAGATCTACAGACATTGGTAAGATTACAATGAAAGCTGATGCTAAAATGATCAATGAAGTTGTTGTCAATGCTTCATTGGCAAAAGTTCAAATGATAAACGATACCGTTGTTTTCAACGGCGAAGCATATAAATTGCCGGAAGGATCTTCTCTTGAAGACTTGGTTAGAAAACTTCCAGGCGTTCAGATAGGTAGTGACGGTCAGATTAAGGTAAACGGTAAAGCAGTTTCTAAGATTCTTGTCAACGGCAAGGAGTTCTTCGATAACAACCAATCGGTTGCTCTTCAGAACCTCACAGCCGACATGGTAGAAAAGATTAAGTCATATGACAAGCAGAGTGACTTTGCTCGTCAAACAGGTATTGATGACGGTGAAGAGCAGACTGTTCTTGATCTTACTGTTAAGAAAGGTATGGCTCAGGGATGGTTTGGTAATGCCAGTGTTGGATACGGTCAACCG
>CAZYFO010000065.1:0-9390 GCA_964646955.1 uncultured Bacteroidaceae bacterium
TGAATGGAGCTGTGATGGGAACAAGTTTTGTTCCGTCATATCCGTATGCCATATAGAGGACTTCACGTCCCATCTTTTCAAAGCAGGCATGGCGATTTCTTATTCGACCGAAATCCACTATGACCCAGTCACGCAGGCTGTCACATATTGTTGCCGAGGCTATATAAACATAACGGTCTTTGAGTTTCTTTAGGTTGTCTTTATTTATGGGCAGCTCTATGTCTGAGGTGAGGAAATAACGGTCTGTAACGTCTTTCTTACCTAAGTCAAAGGGATATCTGTACTTGGCTTTCTTCTGATACTTCAGACGCTCGGGATTGATGGCATAGGTATTGCGATAGACTTTGGGACCTCGTTCTTCGGGGAAGAAGCCCATGCCGGGATATGAAGATATGTCCCACGGGGAGGGTACTTCCTCACCACGATCGGACAGTATCGTAAACCAGCTGACTGCAGCTACATTACGGGAGCCTACCGGTGTCTCGTCTATGACGACGGGAATACCCATACTACGATATGTAAGTGCACCAAGACGGACATAATCCGGTATATCGCCGAAGGTATAGTATGGAAATAGTCCGGCACTGAGTAACGGTAGACCGCTACGTGTATACAGACCATGACGAAGGACTTTACTGTTTATGTAATTACGTATTATTTCGGATGTCTTACGGGTGGTAAGGTATTCGTCATCATCGGGTATCATATTCTCTAATGCCTTGCCGAAATGTGCCTGAAGGGTGTCACGCCATGCGTCTAACTCCTGCAACTCCACAGCTTTGTATGGCAGCAACCATTCAAGGTACTCGTCAAAGGTGAGTTGGCTGGCCCATGGACAGGTCTGCCACTGGGCGTAAGACCGGTCTATGTTCTTTATTAAGTATTCGGCTTTGATTATCCGCGCATCGGGGATGGTATGTTTTTTTAGGTCGGAGTATAGACTATCCGTAACTAAGAGCAGGCTGTCACGCTGCTGCTCTGGTGTAAGTAGTGTGTCGGACAGAATACGGGCGGCATAGTTGTAATACTCATGAATGGCGTCGCTATCAGCATAAGAGTAATGAGCGGGAAGGTTTGCTATCAGATAACGCGCGGCGGCGAGTTTCTCTGGTTCATCTGCATAATATGCAAGAACTGATTCCAACTCCGGGCGATTGTCACCGGCGCTGCGGAGGGCATAGCGTAATGATGCAGATTCTCTGCCACAACATGTCAGCAATAGAACAGCACACACAGCAATGAGTGTTCTTACCATCGCTTTAATAGATTGGAAATTGAAGAAACGAGTAAAGCGGTTCTCTCTTTTCATTGTTTCTATTGACCCTGTCTGACGAAATGTTGCAGACACTATAAAAAGTAAAATAAACGACAAAAGACCTATTCTCATTTTACCCATAAGAAATTCTTTTATGTTTTTAACTACCTAAATCTTATAACCGGTTATATATTAACCTTATAGTCGTATTTCATAATTCAGAGCGCAATGTAGTGTATTTTTTCGGGGGGGCAAATATTTATTGTTAACAATAATTAAATTGCGAGACTTTCGCCTATATATGATTTTTTGAACATCCAATTGTCTGGACAACAGGCTTTTTGTCTACCCAAAAAGGCGCATGGAGAAAGTCGCGACCGGTAAGTTCAGATTTACCGATGAGGAAAAGATGCACATTGTGTCCGAGTACTTTCAAGGCCACGTTCCGGCATCTCAAATTATTGAGAAATATCTCATTAGCAGCCGCCAAGTATTGTTCAATTGGATGGACAAGTATGTCAATTAGAAAGAAATGTTACTTTTGCCTCAAAAGATACTATTGAGCCTCTGATCGTTGAAAAGGTCCAATCCTATCATAAGGATTATAAACCAAACAAAAAACTTTTGAGCCGCCAAGTAGTTTTTTATAGAGATTCTACTTACTTTTGGATTCATACTAACCACCGAAGAAAATATTCGGGTAAAAAACTATTTCAAGCAGATGAAAAAGAGTGTTTTATTGTCATTTGTCATGGTAACCGGCATTTTGCCTGTCAGTGCCGGGTCTATAGGTATCAATGTGAATTCCAGGAAGATAGACGGCATAATAGATTCCAAACTTTACGGTCAGCTTTTTGAGCATATTTATTTCTCGGCTAACAATGGACTTTGGCAAGAGCTGCTATTCGAGCGTTCATTTGAGCCCGAGCAATTTCCGGGGATTGCGCCCAGAGACGGTTATTTCGACGGATGGTTTGTGGACGATGAAGGCACTATGCACTCTCCCACCCGCTATGAACAACCTATCAATGTGACTTCTGTCACGAGTCGTGATTATGAAATTTCGATGGATCTGAAATGGCGTGCATATAAGTTGGCTAACCACTCATGGAGCGGTGGATATAATGATATCCGTTTTGCCATCAAGAATCGTAAAGATGGAGAGCCTTATTTCTTTAGAATACACGATACCTACTATGAAGGTCGCGTCTCAAGAGAAGAATCCAAGACACCTACATTCTCAATAGAGACCAAACATGAAGCAGAGTCACAAGGATTCGGAGGTAGAAGCAGACGGAGTTCGTTATCTCCAATAGTCTCCGTTGATGCCACCAAAGGACAGATAGAAGAAGACGGTGCATGGCATAACCTCAAAATACGCTGTCAAGGCAATAACGTAGAGGTATTTTGGGATGGCAAATCAGTCCTCAAAGCTGATGATTTGGAATCAGTGGATAAGAATGACATAGTATTTTGGGTAAATTATACAGAAGCTTACTATCGAAATATAAAAGTCAGTACCATCGGTTCCGAAGAAGTCCTGTTTGCCGGCATTCCCGATGATGTCAAACTACCATCTGTAGCTCAGCAATGGAATGCGTTCGGTAACGGTACGTTCTCTCTGATTAAGGGCGATGCTGTGAATATGAATTATTCGCAGAAGATTGTATCTAAGAAGGAGATGTCAGGAGTTACACAAGGACCACAGAATGTGGTGAAGGGTGAAAAATATATCGGTTCTATATATGCCAAGGGTGACGGTAAGGGACGTCTCACTGTTGCTCTGAAGAATGGCGATACGTTTGTAGCTCAGCAGTCTCTTGGTAAGCCATCTAAGGAGTGGCAAAGATATGAGTTCACATTGGAGTCGGCGGAGTACTCGGGTGATGCGGATTTCGCTATCTGCGTGGAGGGTGGCACGGTTCAGGTGGACCAGGTGACAGCTACTACGGCTTCGGGTATTGAAATAGGCGGTTTCCGCCCGGACATTTACAATGCGGTTAAAGAGCTACATCCTACCTGTCTGCGTTGGCCGGGAGGCGGATATGTTGCTCAGTATAATTGGAAATGGGGTATCGGCCCTCAGGAAAAGCGTGTTCGCTGGCCTAACTGGATGTGGTTAGACTATGACCAGAATGCTTTCGGTACGGACGAGTTTATCCGGCTATGCCGTCAGATAAACTCTGAGCCGGTCATCGTAGTGAGTGTAGGATTTGAACGTCCTGATGCTGACAGCACTGAGATACTGCAGGACGCCTGCGACTGGCTGGCTTACTGTAATGAGCCTGCTACAGGTAAATGGGGTTCGATAAGAGCTGCCAATGGGCACCCGGAACCTTACAATGTAAAGTATTGGGAAATTGACAATGAGATGTGGGAGATGGGTATTGTGAAGTACGAAGCTGCCGTTCGCCGTTTCTCAAAGGCCATGAGAGCCATCGATCCCGACATTAAGATCATCGCATGTGGCGGTTTCCATGAAGACAATGACTTCATAAATAGGTCAGGAAACTATTTCGACTATCTGAGCCTCCATCACTATGAACAGGCAGGCGGATATGCTTCCGGACCGAAGAATCTGCAAAACCAATATCTGAAATATGCCGATGTGATAGCAAAATCACCAAACCCAAATATCAAGCTCTTCATCTCCGAATGGAATCTTAACAGCACCGATTGGAGGACAGGACTGTTTGCGGGTGGTTTCCTAAATATGTGCGAGAAAACACCTATCGTAGAACTTGGAGCTGCAGCACTATTCATTCGCCGTACAGATGCACCTGACTGGAACAATGCTTTCATCAATTTCGATTACAAGGATCTCTTTGTGGCTCCAAACTATCAGGTGACAAATCTCTGGGAGGACAATTTCTCCAAATACCGGCTCTCATACACCGGTGAGACGGGCAATCTGAATATCGTAGCTACGATGATGGAGAATGGCAGCGGTGTGACAATCAAGGTGGTCAACCCTACTGAAGGGTCTGATACGCTGACTGTACGCGGTGACTGGAATGGCATCAGTGAGTCCGTCTACCAGTACTACGCTCCCGGTTCTCTGACAGTAGCAAACTCAATGGACAACAAGAACGCTGTGACCTTGAAAGAGAAGCGAATCAAGCCTTCCGAGGGTACGGTGTCGATAGTTATAGACCCACTTTCAGCGGGTATTCTAAAAATCAAATACTGATGTTTTTGTATTTAGCGAAGAAAATCCCGGTCTCCTGTGAAGGATGCCGGGATTTGTTATGTTAGAGAGGAATGTTAGAGAGGGATAATCTATCAGAAGCTGAACTTGAGATCCACCCCTACCTGAGCGGGTCTGCACTGCTGATGGAATCCGCGTCCCATACTCTCGAAATAGAATACATTATACTGCGAGTCGGTGATGTTCTTTGCCCAGAGATTAATCTGGCAGAAGGATAGCCCAACCAATAGATGCGCGTCTAGAGTGCTGTAGTAGTTCTGGTACGCGCTGTTGCTCTCGGTCCAATAGATGCGTCCTACACCGTTATAGTCTGCACCTAGCGAGATATTCTCTATCAATCCTTTGGACAGCCCCAGCACGTACTCTCCACCTACTCTGACAGTATTTTCTGGTACAAAAGGTACTCTGTTGCCTGAGAAGTCATCAGTGCCTCCCTCTTCGTAATCTAAAAATTTGGCATGTGTATATCCGTAGTTGGCAGAGAGATGCAGGTTACGGAAGGGGGTGGTGTGAAGGCTGAGTTCGGCTCCCATGCTGCGGCTGTTTCCGGCATTGACCATCTGGCGTCCCATGCCCGATGATATGAATTTGGAGATTTGCTGGTCATGGGTATTTATCATGAAGAGAGATGCGTCCAATGAGACTGCATCATCAAGCATGGCAAGATGGGTACCTATTTCATAGTTCCAGCTAGACTCGGGCTTGAATGAGGCGGCAATTCCCGGGTCCTCGTTTTTGGTGGTCGATGTACCTCCTCCACCTGGCATAAACACGGCTTTCATGGAGCTCTGCAGCTTGGATTGGAGCTGGTCTGAGAATGTCTGTATGTTGTAGCCGCCGCTACGGGTTCCGCGCGAGATGGTGGCATAGAGGTTTCCGTTTGGAATGGAGTATTTAAATGCCACCTTTGGCATGAGTCTGAAGAAGTTTTTGTCATGGTCACCGTTGAGTCTGGGAGCCACTACTGCATTTTGACTCTCAGGTACTCCATGATGCAACATGGATACCTGACAGTTGACCATTCCATAGGAGTCATATTCTATTTTCACTGTCTCAAAATCAGCTCTTAGACCGAGGGTGGCATAGAGTCTGTCACTGAGTTCTACGGTGGACTGATGAAAGAATGAGATGCCTTTTATGGGGGTCTCAAACTTCCCATCCATGGTGATCTCCGGATCGGTGATATCTACTGCAATATCTGTAATGCCGATAAAAGGCGGAAGTACGGGAATATTGCTGTTGATCAGCGTTTCAAGTAAGACTACTCCCTGGGGATGGAAGAATACTGGAGCACGGGAGTCCAGTCTCTGGGCGAACAGGTTTATTCCGCTGGTCCACTGCCAGATGCCATTGCTACGGTTTTTGACAGTCAGTTCCTCACTTAGGGTAAGTGATCTCTGTTGCTGCTCCAGTGTGTAGATATCGGCCGAAAGGAAGTCCTGGTCCAGGTTCATATCGTCATCCAATCCCTGAAAGCCTGTAACAGCGGTCATGATAAGCCGGTCTGTCTGATACTCTACACTGACTCCGGCATTGAGCATATTTCTGACATAGCTGTTGCCACGGTTGTTTGATATCTTGCCCACTAGTGTAGGAAACTTTTCCGGAGCAGAGATTGAGCCGTCGTAGAAATAGGGATAGGCCTGTTCGTCATTATCGTCATAACTGACGTTCATGTCTATCTTAAGATTTTCATTGGGCAGCCAGATGGCACGCGCACGTCCTCCGAAAGCGGTCAGGGACTCGCTCTCTCTACCGGTAAATGAGTTAGTGAAGAATCCGCCTCCGTCTTCATAATATCCGCCTATGGAATATGCGAAATTGTCACTGAGTATGGCATAGTGATTGGCGGAGAGGTTTTTCATCTCGTTACCGGAAGCGTATCCCAGAGTGATGTCTGTACCGGGATTGATAAAAGGATTGCGAGTGCTGATACGTATCAGACCGCCCATGGTGTTGCGTCCGTAGAGGGTTCCCTGCGGCCCACGAAGCACGTCTATACGCTCTACATCGAAGAAACGGAAGTCGAAAGCCGATTTCTCATAATACGGGATATCGTCTACATACAGACCTACTGCAGGAGAGTTGATTCTGGAGCCAATTCCACGAATATAAATGGACGACGTTAGACGGGAACCATATTCGGGCATATAGAAATTGGGAACCGTGGTTCCGATGCTCTTTATCGATGTTATCTTCGAAGTCTGCAGGTTACGCCCTGAAATGGAAGAGATGGAGAGCGGCATTTCGCTGACGAGGGTATTCTCTTTGGTTGAAGAAAAGACCTGGACATCATCCAAGAAGAATGTTCTTATCGAATCTGAAGGCTCACTTCCGATTTCATTTGCCAATACAGGATTAAGGGCGGTCATGGTAATTAGGACAGCCGATAGAGGTAATAATTTAAACTGCATATATCTGGTTTACGTTGTTAAATAAAGAGGGATAGTCCCTCCTTGATTCAGGTTGCAAAGTGACGAAAAAAAAATGGTTTTATCAATCCTCATTTATTAGGATTTTTTCCTACTTCCAGATAGCCGTTCATAACGGCATATATTACTACATCTGACAGTGACTTGGTTCCGAGTTTCTCCATGATGTTCTTTCGATGCGACACTACGGTAGAGAGGCTGATATGGAGCATATCGGCTATCTCTTTATTGATGTATCCCTTGACAAGCAGTATCAGGACTTCAGTCTCTCTGGAACTGAGACATTTAAAATCATTGATGTTAGGTATCTCGACACGGGGTTTATGGGGTTGGTCTGCGTGTCCGTGATGCTGCAGTTTCATAAGGTCGGACACAACACCTTTCTCACTTTGACAGACATTCAGTTTGATGGCGCCGGGCAGAGGAATCGGGCTGTCTCCGCTTACCATTACGATAGTACGTAACGGATGGCTGCGGAAAAACGATGCGTGTTCAAAATAGATGGATGACGATACAAACAGATGCTTGAAGTTTTCATGGTTGCTGTCCATGAGCTGCTCATACGAGTTGAACATACTGATCTTGGCATTAGGTATTATCTCTTCCAGTATACGGCATAGTCCCAGGCACGATAGGATATTGGAATCTACTATCGCCAACAAAAAAGACATCTTGTCTCTGCCGTTCTCTTGATTCACATTATTGTTTTATGTCGGGTATATTGTACTCGCAGCATGTCATGGGGAATAGTGCGGATCTTACTATGGACGCCAGCTTTTTAGAATCCGGATATTTTAGCAGCCTGTCTCTGAGTCTGATGCACATACCGGCAGTTTTTAAGTATTTCCCCTCCATATAGCAGTCGATAAAACTTATGGCTTCAGCACTATGTGGGGCATCGGGGAATTGATAAAGAATACTCCTCACCACTTTCAACCGATTCATTATGCAGGGTTTCTTCTTTTCAAAGTTCTTCCTCTCTCCTATTGCATTCATCACGTACCCGAGTATACTGATATCGTCCTTTAACGGCATCTTTTCATAATTGGACATCATCTGGGCTGTGACTCTTTGAAAAACATATACATTATCACAATACTTTATCCGGCCATAGGCAGCAGCTATAATGGCTATGACTACATCAAAGTTCATCTGATGCAGGATGGGTTCGAGGATGCTCTTAGGCATATTCAGAACCTTTTCCATGAGGTCTCGTCTGATGAGCATGGTATTTCCGCTTATCATATTCGAGAAAGCCAGTCTTTCCAGGCCGAAATTGGGCTCTCTACGGTCAATGTCTATTTCGTCAGGCGTCTTTTTAAGCAACGGGACGACGGGATGGAAACTGAGACTGGAACCGCGAATGCAAAACATCTGTCTTTCCAGTTTTTTCCTATCCCAAATATCGTTCTGATATGATATGGCAATGTACTCTCCCTTGGTCTTGGCCATAGCGGAGAGATGGTTCTCATTTATGCCTTTGGATATCTTGTTGGGGTAAAGCTGGATAAAGGGATAGCGCTGGGCATAGCTCTTGAGTATTTCAACTGAACCATCGTCGGAATAGTCGTCCTGAATGATAAGTTCAAAGGCGGAACGGGTCTGGTGCAGAATGGACTCTAACTGTTCCGCAATGAATCGGGAACCGTTATGAGTACAGAGGACCACCGATATGCGGTCCAAGGGGGACGAATATGCTGCATCCATATAACTAAAATTTAAACTGCTCGTTGTTTCTGACCGCTAAGTTAGCAATGATTTTTCGAATTATGCAAAAGAAAAGCGATGTCATTTTCTAACACCGCTTTTCCTTTGCATTTTGAAAAAATATACTTACTTGTTGATAGCAGCAGCTACCTGCTCGCAAGCAATAGATAATGAGACAAATGAAGGGACAGTACGTGTGCAGCACTCATTCTCACCCCAGAGGAAAGGATAGTCATCCTTGTGCTCAAAGAAGTCAGGGTTAAGCTGGACAATACCGGGTACTATGCCGCCGGGGATAACGGTGTAGTCGGCACGGTTGTTTCCGTATGCCACTTTCTTGGTATTGACACCAACTGATGTGACGAATGGGACATTGGAATAAGGATGGCAGCCGTAGAGGAAGTTGAGTCCGCTCAGGACCATCTCAGGGTCTATCTTGTCGGGGAAATATCTCCATACCATATAGTTGCTGAGAGCCCAGCTAATGACGGATTCATTGCCTCCCCATGTTCTGCCTGATACTGGCACGCCGTATGGGTTCTGTTCCATTACCTGGGCGGCAGACTCTACATAGGCGGGAACCAGGGCTTTTACTTTGTCTTGGAAAGACTTGTCCATATACGGATAGAGGGCAAGTGCGGTGGAGAGGTTTGCGCGACCGCCTCCACGGTTGAAGTTACCACCTGCGAAGTCGGCATTGTTTCTCTGGGTTGTCGCTGCAGGAGCTGCAGACGGTTCCAACTGGCTGAGGACGACAGGCATGAAGATCTCCTTATATTTCTCCTCAC
>CAZYFO010000066.1:0-9309 GCA_964646955.1 uncultured Bacteroidaceae bacterium
AACGAAAATACTCAGTACTCCAAATGTGCCCTACAAGGCTTCTGAAGCGGGTGAGTGCTCGTGCACGCGTACGGTGGATTTACAGGATGGCCTGACGTATCTTGACTAGCCTCTCCAGCAGAGGTTCCACAAGGTCCAACGCAAGCATGTTGGCGCCGTCGCTCTTGGCATTAGCGGGGTCGAAGTGGGTTTCCATGAACAGACCGTCGGCACCTACTGCCACGGCAGCGCGTGATATGGTCTCAATGAGCTCGGGCTGACCGCCGGTCACACCTGACGATTGGTTGGGACGTTGCAGTGAGTGAGTGACATCGACTACTACGGGGAAGCCTATTTTCTTCATCTCAGGAATGCCGCGAAAATCGACTATCAAGTCCTGATAACCGAATGTTGTACCGCGCTCCGTGAGCATTACGTTGTCATTGCCGGCATCGACTACCTTCTGAGCGACAAACTGCATGGCATCTGGTGCCAGGAACTGCCCTTTCTTTATATTGACTACCCGGCCTGTCCTGGCAGCTGCTACGAGTAAATCTGTCTGACGGCATAGGAAAGCGGGTATCTGCAGTATATCAACGTATTCGGCAGCCATCTCGGCATCCGATATTTGATGTATATCTGTGACTACAGGCACGTCGAACATGGTCTTTACTTTCGCCAGAACACGTAGCGCCTTCTCATCTCCAATACCGGTAAAAGAGTCGATACGTGATCTGTTGGCTTTCTTGAATGAGCCTTTGAAGGCAAACGGGATATTCAGTTTGGAGGTTATATTGACTAACTTATCAGCTATACGAACGGCCATCTCTTCACCTTCTATTACACAAGGGCCCGCTAAGAGAAAAAAATTATCTGATGACTTGAAAAGTGTCATATTTGTATTTTTAATCTGGAATAATAAAATTCAGAACACCGGGTTCCAATGAGATAGTGAGCGGAAAGGTATGATTAAGCGTACGTCCGTCCAAACAGGTCATGGTACCATCGGCCTCTAAGACCACAACTGATTTTGTTCTGTAAGGCTTAACCATTTCATGATTGAGAATCTGACGGTGTAACAGCATGTAAAGACCTCTAATCATCTGAAAGAATTTGGGACGAGACACTACCGATACATCTATCCAGCCATTGTAAGGCACGGCACTCGGAGTAAGTCCGTATCCGCGTGAGTTACCTATACAGAGTGTCATAATTTTGTCATTGATATCTTCACTATTGACCTTGAGACGCATCTTATATTGCTTACGTTCCTTGAAAAGACTTATCAGTGCTATAAGGTATGAAGGATTTTTCATGCCGTATTTCATGCATATATCCGACAATCTGATGGCCTGTGCTCCAAGTCCTATGTTGACAGCCATCAAAAAATAACGTACTTTCTCTTCTCCGGCCTCCTTGTATGAACAATATCCCACATCAATTCTTTTAATCTTACGCTGGATTATCCAATGAATAGCCTGTTTGTAGTTGTCCACATCAAGTCCCCAGAAGCTGGCAAAGTCATTACCTATACCATTGGGAACTATACCCAAAGTAATCTCGTTACGCACCTCTCTGGGAGTAAACATGATACCATTGATAGCATCGTTGAGGGCTTCATCGCCTCCTACAATGACAATAGTTCGATAACCCTGTTCAATAATATTTTTTGTAGTACTCTCGATTGAGTCTCCTACTTTAGCCTGAAATGATTCGTAATCAACTTTTCTGAAATCGAGGTATTCCTTAATCTTGTTCCAGAGTTTCTGTGTATTGCTCACTCCCGCTCTTGGAACATATATGATACCCCATTTATTGGAATCTACAGTCATATATTAAATATTTGTTAGTTCTATTATTCTGTCCACCTTTTGGTCTGTAGACCACTCCATAGGCAGCCAATTTATTTTAAACCCTCTACGTTCCATACCACGGAACCACGTCATCTGACGTTTGGCAAACTGGTGTATTGCCACTTCCAACTCCTGAACCATATACTTGTATTCCAACTGACCTGTCAGGTACAGCGTCACATACTTATATTCAAGTCCGTAGTATATCAGATCTTCTGCTGTAATACCAGAATCCAGCAGGGACTTCACTTCATCTATCATACCTTCGTTAAGACGGTCAGCCAAACGACGGCTGATACGCTCACGTCTGGTCTCACGGTCAATATCAACACCTATAATCAAGCTCTCAGGTATAGGATATTTATCGGGATTAACCGGATGCTGAAGATAGTATTCTTCTATCTCAATAGCACGAATTGCCCTTTTTGTGGTATCAACATCGGTTTTATTGTGCAACACCTTATAACCTTCCAACATCACGGTCAGTTCTTTCAGAGTTTTTCCCTCTAATGAGTGTCTCAGCTCAGGATTTTCCGGTACGGGCATCAAATTGTAACCTTTCAATATTGCCTCTAAATATAGTCCTGTGCCACCACACATTATAGGTTTGGCACCACGAGCTTTAATATCATTATAAGCCTTGAAGAAATCACTTTGATATTCGAAGATATTGTATTTACTGCCAGGCTCGACAATATTAATAAGGTGATATGGGATATGCCGTCCGTCAATGGTGTAATCCTTCAAATCTTTTCCGGTACCTATATCCATCCGGCGATAGACCTGACGGCTGTCGGCACTCAGAATCTCTCCGCCAATCCTGTCGGCAAGACTTACTGCCAATGCCGTCTTTCCACATGCCGTAGGTCCAAGTATAGTTATCAGTTCAGTTTCTTTCATCTTCGGCTATTTCACATAGGTACATGCCATATTTCGATACAAAGTGTAAATGTAGAAATAATTCTTCGAAACTCAATACAAAAAAAGAATCCCCGCAATAATGCGAGGATTCTTAATATCGTAAATTAATAGTATTAATTACTTTGTGATAACGCGAGCCATTTCGCAAACCTTGTTGCTATAACCCCATTCGTTGTCATACCAAGCGCAAACCTTAACGAAAGTAGGATCGAGCTGGATACCTGCCTTAACATCGAAGATTGATGTACGAGCATCACCACGGAAGTCTGTTGATACAACAGCCTCGTCTGTGTATCCCAGGATACCCTTCAACTCGCCTTCTGAAGCTTCCTTCATAGCAGCGCATATATCATCATAAGATACTGACCTTGAAAGTTCGCAAGTCAGGTCAACGAATGAAACGTCTGAAGTAGGAACGCGAAGAGACATACCGGTCAATTTGCCGTTAAGAGCAGGAAGAACCTTACCTACAGCCTTAGCAGCACCTGTTGAAGATGGGATGATATTCTCAAGAATACCACGGCCACCGCGCCAATCCTTAGATGAAGGACCGTCAACAGTCTTCTGAGTAGCAGTAGCAGCGTGAACAGTTGTCATAAGACCACGAACGATACCGAACTTGTCGTTCAGAACCTTGCTGATAGGAGCAAGACAGTTTGTGGTGCAAGATGCATTTGAGATAATCAACTGACCAGCATATGACTTGTGGTTAACACCATATACGAACATAGGAGTTGAATCCTTAGAAGGAGCTGACAAGATAACTTTCTTAGCACCAGCCTTAATATGAGCTGAAGCAAGCTCTTCTGTCAAGAAGAAACCTGTTGACTCAACAACAACATCAACACCGAGATCACCCCAAGTGATTTTGGTAGGATCCTTCTCAGCGAAGATCTGGATCTTGTTACCATCAACAATCATGAAGTTGTCTTCTACCTTGATGTCATGATTAAATTGACCGTGAACTGAATCATACTTCAGCATGTAAGCCAAATAATCAGAAGCCAAAAGGTCATTGATACCTACTACTTGGATGTCTTTTCCAAAGTTCTCAACTGCTGCACGGAACACCATACGTCCGATGCGGCCAAAACCGTTAATACCGAGTTTGATCATTTTTGTTTGTTTTAAAAACGTGATATATTATTAATCTATAAATACCTCCGAAAAACTTCGCAAAAGTAAGAAATTCTTTTTACTTTCGCACAAAAATAGTATTAGATAATTAGGTTAAAACAGTTAAAGATTACATATGAGCTTTATACAGAACCTTTTCCGTAAAAAGAAAGACGAAATTGAAAACGTAGGCGGCATGGAAGACTTCATGACTCTCATCCGTGTATATTTTCAAGCTGAGATTGCCGGCAACATAGGTATTACCAATATCAATATGCTCCCGGATTTGGCTGCCTTCAAACGTAGCCTTAAAGTGCAGACACAAAATAATAAATTAGGTATTGCCGAAAAGTCACGATGCAAAAAGATGCTGAACGGATTATATGGCATGAGCGAAGGATTTTTCAAGGAGATAGACACTTCAATAAAAAAGAATTGCCGTAATGCCAATCAGGTACAGGCCTTCATGTTCCAGTTCCAAGGTTTCAGCAGTGATCTTATGATGCAGGTAGGAACCATAATGAAATGGAAATTCCGTGTACCTAGCTTCTTGAAAAAAGCCCTATACACGCTTACTGAAGACTCTATACATAAGATAATGACCAACAATTCCTGGAAGGATGAGGCCAGCTATAAGACCGTCTTCAATATCAGACAGTATCAGCAGCATTTAGGTTACTCTGAAGCATGGATGACTGAATATGCCTATCATATGATTATTCTTGCCAAGAAGGAGCCCAAGAAGAAAGAAGATCTGGAGGCGGCAAAGGAGTTTCTGAAAAAACGATAGTTATGAAAGATCTTTTTAGAAAGGTAATTTTAGAAAGGTCAAAAGACTATCATTACAAATACTGAAAAATAATAAATAAAAGCAGACTGAAATTTGTCATTCTACTTAATATTTATTAGTTTTGTGAGTCAAAACAAGTTAAGATAATTCGGACGGCTATGGCTGATGATGATCAGAATTTAGTGGAAAATTTCGAGAAGAAGCTCAAAAAGCTTATGGAACTCTACGAGATGTTGAAGAACCGAAACTCCGAACTCTGTGATCAATTGGATCAGCAGAAAAAGGAGAATGAGATGCTTCGCCTTGAGATATCCGCTCTCAATAAGAATTATAGTAACTTGAAACAATCAAAAGTACTCAGCGTTTCCGGTCAGGATATTGACGATACGAAACAGAGAGTAACGAGGTTGGTGCGTGAGATCGACCGTTGCATTGATATGTTGAATGTTTAAGTTTTATTGGAATGGAAACGAAGACAAAAGCAATGGAAGATAGTTTTGAAATTAAGCTGTTGGTTGGTGGAACATACTACCCTCTCAAGATAAAAAGAAGCGACGAGGTATTGTATCGCGAAGCTGCCAGACGTATCAATGATAAACTCAACAGATATAGGGACCGTTTCCCTCAGTTGAGTGATGAAAAGTACTACATGATGGTAGCCATACATATATCTATGGTAAACCTAAAATGGGAAAATTTCAACGATACAAAACCATACAAGGATAAGATAAAGGAACTGAGTAATGAACTGGATTCATTTCTCGGAGCCGAGTCCGAAGGGCTTTAATGCTTACTTCCAAAATTTTGAGTTTTCACGCACTATCCTGCTACAGAAAATAATCTCGATTTTCTGATTGTAGGTTAGTGCGCTTTATATATACTTATATACACAAGAGAGAGATATGGAATTTATTCTTGCAATCATCGGATTAATTGTAGGTGCCGGAGGCACTTACTTCCTATCCAACAGTAATTTAAATAAAAAAGTACAAAAACGTCTAACAGATGCCGAGAATGAAGCGGAAGCCATAAAACGCGACAAGCTTTTAGAGGTTAAAGAAAAGTTTCTCAATAAAAAAGCCGAGTTGGAAAAAGAGGTTCAGATTCGCGAGCAAAAGATGCAGCAGACCGAGAACCGTCTCAGACAAAAGGAGATGCAGCTCAACCAACGTCATGAAGATCTTCAGAGAAAACATCAGGAGAACGATTTGATTAAAGAGAATCTGGAGGCTCAGATGAATGTCATTGACAGTAGAAAAGAAGAGCTTGAGAAGATGCAGCAGCAAGAACGTGAAGTTCTGGAAACCCTGAGCGGATTGTCTGCAGAAGAGGCAAAGAACCGTTTGGTTGAATCACTCAAGGAAGAGGCAAAGACTGAAGCCTCGTCATATATCAACGATATCATAGACGATGCCAGACTCACAGCCAATAAAGAGGCAAAGAAAATTGTTATTCAGACCATTCAGCGTATCGGTACAGAAACTGCCATTGAGAATTCAGTTACAGTATTCCATATAGAGAATGACGAGATGAAGGGACGTATCATCGGTCGTGAAGGCCGTAACATACGCGCTCTTGAAGCTGCCTGCGGAGTTGAAATCGTAGTTGATGACACCCCTGAGGCTATCGTTATCTCAGCTTTCGATCCTGTTCGCCGTGAGATAGCCAGATTGGCTCTTCATCAATTGGTAACAGACGGACGTATCCACCCTGCTCGTATCGAAGAGGTGGTTGCCAAAGTTCAAAAGCAAGTAGAAGAGGAAATCATAGAGACAGGTAAGCGTACAACCATAGATTTGGGCGTTCACGGATTGCATCCAGAGTTGATACGTATCATCGGTAAGATGAAATATCGCTCCTCATATGGTCAGAACCTGTTGCAGCATGCTCGTGAGACAGCCAATCTCTGCGCTGTGATGGCATCAGAATTGGGTCTTAACCCAAAGAAGGCAAAACGTGCCGGACTATTGCATGATATAGGAAAGGTGCCGGATGAAGAGACGGAGATGGCACACGCAGAGTATGGTATGCGTATTGCAGAAAAGTTCAAGGAAAAACCGGATATCTGCAATGCTATCGGTGCTCACCACGACGAAGTAGAGATGACCAGCCTTATCTCTCCTATCGTTCAGATTTGTGATGCTATCTCAGGTGCACGTCCGGGTGCTCGCCGTGAAATAGTTGAAGCATATATCAAGCGTCTCAATGACCTTGAGAAGATTGCACTATCCTATCCTGGTGTCACCAAGACTTATGCCATTCAGGCCGGTCGTGAACTACGTGTAATAGTAGGTGCAGACAAGATTGACGACAAGCAGACAGAACAATTGTCAACAGAGATAGCACAGAAGATTCAGAATGAGATGACTTATCCGGGTCAGGTTAAGATCACCGTTATTCGTGAGACTCGTGCTGTCAACTATGCAAGATAATACTCTCTTTCTATAATATTGAAAGGCTGTTTAAAAGCAGCCTTTCATTTTTTAAGGAGTTAACAATTAGAATATCATTGTGGCAATTATGGAAGAGCCTGTATTTAACGAACATAACAAGGATGAGTTTCCACCGGCTCACACGGCCGAGCATCTGCTGAATCAGACTATGATCAGAATGTTCGGTTGCGAAAGGTCACGCAATATGCATATTGAACGCAGGAAGAGCAAGATTAATTACTCGCTTGCCCAGTGTCCCACCGACATACAAATAGCCGAAATAGAACGTCGCATGAACGAACTAATTGCTGCTGACATGCCGGTCACATTTGAGTTTGTCACTAAGGACTCAATTCCGGAAGGTGTTAAGCTGGATAAACTGCCGGAAGATGCCTCTGAAACCATCAGGTTGGTGCGAATAGGCGATTATGACATTTGCCCATGCATCGGTTCGCATGTAAACAGCACTTCAGAAATCATCAATTTCCGTATTTCCAGTACTAGTTTCAATGAAGGTAGTTTTCGTATTGTTTTTCGTGTAGCCGAATAATAACCAAGTCTTTAACATGAACAGATTGTTGTTTTATAATATTGGAACCGAAGTAGAAGCTTTCTCTACAATGCGCGATGCTGAACTTCCCTACCCTGTAACCCAGCCGCATCAGACTCATGAAGACAGGATTGCCTTAATAGACAGACCCGGACTGACACGGGAGGATCTGGAAGGCATCGATGCACTTATTACCAACCTTCGTGATTGTGCCATAGGGGTACGCACGGCAGACTGCATTCCTGTACTCATGTATGACCCGGTGCATCATGCCGTGGCTGCAGTACACTGCGGTTGGAAAAGTACCGTCAAGCACATTTCACAAAAGGCCATTGCACGCATGGCTGACGAATTCGGTACTGTGGCATCGGACTTGAGAGCCATCATAGGACCCGGCATCGGACCTGATAGTTTTCAGGTTCAGGATGATGTGGTGAACAAATTCGCCGAAGCCGGTTTTCCCATGAATGAGGTATGTCGTTTCGATGGCCCTCGTATTCCCGATTCCATGATTGGAGGCTATCATATAGACCTATGGAGAGCCAATGAATGGCTGCTGAAGGAAGCAGGTTTGAAAGCGGTAAATATCAGCATTAGTGGTATCTGCACATACGCTGAGAATGACCGCTTCTACTCTGCCCGTCGCGAAGGCGCAAAATGTCCCCGCATCATCAACTCCATCCGTCTGAGATAATCATCCTCACACCGGAAGTTCACGTACTATGCCGCCGTCAAACAGGTTGACTATCCTATTGGCGTATGAAGCGTCGTGACGGCTGTGTGTCACCATTACGATTGTAGTGCCTGACTGATTCAACTCTTTCAACAGATTCATCACTTCCTGACCGTTAACCGAATCCAGATTTCCGGTAGGCTCATCGGCCAAAATCAACTTAGGACCCGATATAACGGCACGAGCTATAGCGACACGCTGCTGCTGACCTCCGGAAAGTTGATTTGGGAAATGCTTCTCACGGTGAGAGATATTCATGCGTTCCATTACCTCTTCTACACGCTTACGACGCTCTTTAGCCGGTACGCCCATATAAAGCAATGGTAGCTCGATATTCTCAAATACGTTGAGTTCGTCAATCAAATTAAAACTTTGGAATACAAATCCAATTTTACCTTTTCTAATGTCTGTGCGATGGTTCTCATCGAGGGTTGATACTTCTATACCCTGCAATTTATAACTACCTTTGGTGGGATTGTCAAGCAAACCCAAGATGTTCAACAGAGTGGACTTGCCACAACCTGAAGGACCCATGATGGCTAAAAACTCACCGTCAGCTACTGACAAGGATACATCATTTAGAGCCCATGTCTCTACTTCTTCCGTACGGAAGATTTTTTGGATACCTGTTACTTCTATCATATCTATAATTAATTAATTGGTTTATTCACTTTTTATTACGTCGGCGGGATTTTCACGAGCCGTCTTTATGATACGTTGTACTACCGTCAGGCTGATGATTGCGGCCATACCCAACAAGATTACTGCATATATCCACCATGATATTACGGCCTGCTTCTGAAACTGTTGAAGCCATTTATGCATCACCACATAACCCACTCCAAAAGCCACCACAGATGTTGCCAAAAGTACAGCACCGTATTCACGGACAAAGATGGTGAGTATGTCACGTACCTTGGCACCATGTACCTTGC
>CAZYFO010000067.1:0-9172 GCA_964646955.1 uncultured Bacteroidaceae bacterium
CCGTTTATAATGACAGTATCTACATCAGATGCTTTGCAACTATATACTAACTCGGAGATAAGGTTTGTATGAGGAAACATGTGGGGTTTATTGATATCAATCATAATCATATCTGCTAATGCACCATCGGTTATTATTCCTAATTTGCCTTCCATCCCTATAGCACGGGCACCATTGACGGTTGCCATCCGAAGTACTTGATAGGCCGGAAGAACACATGGATCTTTTGTCACAACTTTCTGAAGAAGTGATGCTGTGCGAAGTTCTTCCCACATGTCGAGATCGTTATTTGATGCGGCACCATCGGTTCCAATGGCAACATTTACACCCTTGCTTAACATCTTTGCTATAGGAGCTATGCCGGAGGATAGTTTCATATTGCTCTGTGGGTTATATGCTACAGAGACTCCCTTTCGAGCGAAAATCTCAATGTCCGAATCTGACATATATACACAATGAGCAGCCAGGGTGGGGCACTCCAATACTCCGGCCTTCAATAGATATTCGGTTGGATTCATTCCGTATTTATCACGGACTATCATATCTTCATCAGCCGTTTCGGCATGATGAATATTTATGATCGAACCCGATTCTTGTGATAAAGACACGGCTCGTTTCATGTTTACATCTGAGCAGGTGTATATGGCATGAGGTCCTAAAGCAAGTTTGACTAATGAACTGTCAGAGAATCGTTTATTTATGGCTTTCCAATCTTCTTCAAAATGAGGCATCCTGAAATCCATGACACAAGGTGAAACCACGGCCCTGATTCCAGCATATTCGGATGCTTCGGCAACAGCCTCTTCGTACGGATACATATCAACAAATGTTGTTGTTCCTCCCAGCATCATTTCCAAAATGCCGAGCTTTGCTCCTGTCAATATCTCATTATATCCCATCTTAGCTTCAATAGGCCAAATATGATTATTGAGCCAGTCCATCAATGGTACATCATCAGAGATGCTGCGCAATAGGGCCATGGCAACATGGGTATGGGAATTAATAAGTCCGGGCATCACAATCTTGCCGTTAGCATCAATAACAGTAATCTCTTTTTTGTGGGCATTCTTAAAATCTTCAATTTTGGAATGGTCATCAGTAATCATTGAAATGCTATTACCTTCAATACCAATGGATCCTTTAAAGATAATGTCGGCACTATCTTCAACGGCTGTCATTGTAAGAATCAGACCGTTTTCAATTAGTATATTCATATTGATTCGAATTTTGATTAATAGAAACTGTTTCTATTTTTCTACGATTCAAAAGTACATCAATTTTTCAAATATAAGTATGGTATTACTTACATAAAGAAAACGGCATCGGAAATATCCCGAGTGCCGTTTCTTATGTATAACTTATTAAAAACCGTTTTTGACTTATTTGATATTTTTTCTATCAACAGTCCAGTTTTCGAGTTTTGAAAGTCCGCATTCGTCACCGGTGAACATCATTCCGGCTTCTTTATCATTCTTTAGCCACCATTTTAGCCATGCGCCGGCGACCTTTGAATAGTCACCACCAAAAGGTTGCATATATGTCCCACCATGTCCAATGCCATCAAGGCTGCAAATAAATGCAGGCATTGAGCCACTCATTCTTTTGAAGTCATCCATACCATTCTCATAAGCAATATCGGTAGGTCCACCCAATATCCAAATAACTGATTTTTGTTTCATTTTAGCAAGAAGGCCCTTGTCTGCTCCATCATTGAAAAGACCGCTATTCATAACCATAATAGTCTTGATTCTTGAATCATCACTCATACGTATAGCTTCTAATCCACCACATGACATACCGGCAGCTGCTATGTTTTCTATGTCAAGTTTGCCATAATATGGACTATTAGAATTTACATTTTGAGCAATTACCCATTCTAATGCAATTTTTAGGTCGGCTGGGTCACCCATAGACATTCCTCCACCGGTAGGAGAACCTCCACCCATCTGTGGCATTCCGCCTCCCATTTGTGGCATTCTTCCACCGGCAGGAGCGCCTCCTCCCATTTGTGGTATTCCTCCACCGACAGGAGTACCTCCACCAATCTGTGGCATTCCGCCTCCGGTCTGACCAGGTCTTGCAGCTTCTCTTGGTGCAGGCATAGGGCCAATAGCAACTATAAAGAAACCTTGTGAAGCAACATCATTCAAAAAATTCACATGCCCGCTGCATGATTTTGCACAACCACCATTTCCCCAAAGAAGGATTGGTAACAAGTTTCCTTTACCAAATTTACTTATGTCTTTTGGACGAAAAATTGTGTGAGTTGTAAGACTTGCATCCGATGTCATAACGGCTTTGTACGGGCCGGAACCGCCATCTTCAATAATGCTCTCATTTTGAGCTCCAGCATTAATAGCCATTGCAATACAAATAGCTACAAGCAAAAATGATTTTCTCATAAGTTTGAAATATTATTTATGATTAATGATAATATAGTCAAAGGTAATGATTTATAACTTATATTCGCAAGTCAAATAAAGAATGTAATAAATATATAATATGGAAGAAGAAAAAAAAACTGTATCATTACCGGAAAATGCTTTTTGCGAATTAAAAGAGGGTGAAGAATATAGACCAATTCTACAATCTGAAAAGAAATATCCTGAGGCTAATCTGTGGTCTGTTGGATGGGGTATTATGATGGCTGTACTATTCTCTGCAGCGGCTGCATATTTGGGCCTTAAGGTAGGTCAGGTATTTGAGGCTGCTATACCTATTGCAATAATAGCTGTAGGAGTATCTGCGGTGACAAAGCGAAAAAACGCTCTCGGTGAGAATGTTATCATTCAATCTATAGGTGCCTGTTCAGGTGTTATCGTGGCTGGAGCTATATTTACTCTTCCGGCATTATATATTCTTCAGGCAAAATATCCTGATATGACGGTTAATTTCATGCAGGTTTTTCTAAGTTCCCTATTAGGAGGTATATTAGGTATTCTATTCCTTATTCCTTTCAGAAAGTTTTTTGTTAAGGATATGCATGGAAAGTACCCCTTTCCTGAAGCTACTGCTACAACACAGGTTCTCATATCAGGAGAAAAGGGAGCAGGTCAGGCGAAACCGCTTATAGTATCAGGAATCATAGGTGGTCTCTATGATTTCATAGTGGCTACTTTCGGGTTGTGGACAGAAAATTTCACATCGCGGGTATGCGAAGCCGGTGTAGCTTTGGCATCTAAGGCAAAACTTGTATTCAGTATCAATACAGGTGCTGCCGTACTTGGACTTGGATATATAGTAGGTTTAAAATATGCATGTATTATTGCAGCCGGTTCGGCTTTGGTTTGGTTTGTGATTGTTCCTTTGCTACCGATCTTTGGTGATACTTTTCTTCAGTTTATTAATCCGGCTATTACGGATTCTGTGGCAAATATGTCTCCGGAACAGATTTTCTCAGGATATGCACGTCACATAGGTATTGGAGGTATTGCTATGGCAGGTGTACTAGGAATTATAAAATCTTGGTCTGTAATAAAGAGTGCAGTAGGTTTGGCTGGACGAGAGTTTAAGGGAAATAAAGCTGCTTCGGGTATTCAGGTTTCACGTACACAACGTGACCTATCAATGAAGATAATTATCATTGGTGTTATTGTAGCGCTGTTGGCAATTTTTGCGTTTTTCTTCTTTGGAGTTATGAATTTCAATTTGTTACATGCCGTTGTCGGTATAATTGTTGTAGGTGTTATTGCCTTCCTTTTTACTACAGTTGCTGCCAATGCGATTGCTATTGTGGGAACAAATCCTGTCTCTGGCATGACATTGATGACTCTTATATTGGCCTCCGTTATTATGGTTGCTGTCGGCTTAAAAGGTACTGCAGGCATCGTTTCAGCTCTTGTCATGGGTGGAGTGGTATGTACTGCATTATCCATGGCAGGAGGTTTTATAACTGATTTGAAGATTGGATATTGGATAGGTTCCACACCGGCTGTACAACAGGGATGGAAGTTTCTGGGAACATTGGTTTCAGCATTGACAGTGGGAGGAGTTCTGATTATTTTGAATAAGACTTATGGATTTGTGGGTGAAAATGCCTTGGTAGCTCCTCAGGCTAATGCAATGGCTGCGGTTATTGATCCTCTGATGTCGGGTACGGGTGCCCCATGGTGGTTATATGCAATAGGTGCTACATTAGCTTTGGTTCTTAATTTTTTCAAGGTTCCAACTTTAGCTTTTGCATTAGGAATGTTTATTCCGTTCCAGCTCAATATTCCATTGGTTGTAGGTGGTCTAATTAATTGGTATGTAGGTGGTCGTACTAAAGATAGTAAGATAAATACCGAACGTGTTGAGCATGGTACCTTGCTTGCTTCTGGTTTCATAGCCGGAGGAGCTTTGATGGGTGTTGTCAGTGCCGCTTTACGATTCGGAGGAATAGATATGATGATGTATGAATGGAATGCCGGACGGGGTGCGGAGATTCTCTCTATCGTTATGTATGGTGTGCTGATAGGTTACTTTGTTTTTGATGTTATGAAGAAACGTAAGTGATATCATTTGAAGATTGATTGAAATTTCATTTTAGACAAAGGGTGCATCAGCAGATGATGATGCGCCCTTTTTTAGTAATTTTGCGCCCCGAAAATCAATTGCTGTGACAGAATGAGATATGGTGTGTTATCAAGACAGTTGACTAAGTTGGCAGGGCCGATTTTGGTTGAAACTGTTCTTGTTATGATGTTGGGTGCTGTTGATACATTTATGTTGAGTCGTCAGTCTGATAACAGTGTAGCTGCTGTAGGACTCGTAAACCAACTTATTAATATTGTGTTCATTATTTTTGAGGTAATGTCTTTGGGTACCTCAATATTATGTTCACAGTATATCGGTGCCGGACTTCGTAAAAAAGTGGTTCAGGTGGTTGGGGTTTCAATACTTTTCAATCTCTTAAGCGGACTTTTATTCAGCGCAATACTCTATTTTAATGCGGAGGCACTTTTGAACCTGATGGGGATACGTGAGGAACTTCTTCCTGAGGGAATATCATACATGAAAATTGTCGGTGCATTTGCTTTTCTTCAGGCAGTATCATTTGCTGTTTCGGCAGCTCTAAGAAGTGCATACAAGGCTAAGTATCCAATAATGGTATCCGGAGTAGTTAACGTACTGAATATAATAGGAAATTATGCTCTTATATTCGGAAAATTCGGGCTGCCTGCATTAGGAGTAAGAGGAGCTGCAATATCGACAGTTATATGCAGGGCCGTATCTGTGATACTGTTATTGATCATATTGAAGAAAAAACATATTAAATCTTTTCCAAAGATCCTGTTTACACCTTTCCCCTGGAATGAACTGGTCAGGTTATTGAAAATCGGAATTCCTTCTGCGGGAGAACAGATGTCATATAGTCTTTCTCAAGTGCTGATAACGTATTTTATTAATATGATGGGTAATGCAGCATTGGCGACTCGCACCTATTGCCAGAATATTGTCATGTTTACCTTTGTTCTTTCTCTGTCACTTGCACAAGCCGGTGCCATAATTATTGGTCATCTGGTAGGCATGAAAAAACAACAGGCTGCATTTTCACTCGGCAAGAGAGTACTCAGATTATCAATCTTCGCTTCAGTTACATTTTCTGTGATAGTGGCCATTTTCGGACCGGGTATATTATCTATGTTAACTACCAATCCGGAGATTATAGCTATGGGTACTGCAGTGCTTTGGATAGATGTACTTGTCGAGAACGGACGTGCCATCAACTTCTTTGGTGTTAATGCGCTCAGGTCAGCCGGTGATATTTATTATCCTGTGACAGTAGGAATAATAGTTTGCTGGACTGTCTCGGTAGGATTCAGCTTCCTTTTTGGAATAACCTTGGGCGGCGGACTAGCGTCTCTTTGGCTGGCACTCTCACTAGATGAAAACATTCGCGGCGTAATATTCATACGTCGTTGGCGCAGTCGTAAATGGTCTAAGAAAGGATTTACTTGAATAATGATATTGCGTACAGGGCATATGCTATAAAAAGTATAGCACCGGAAATTCGACCCAATACACCATGATTGTAATTAGTGAACGACTTAAGTGATTTCGTTTGTTTCCATAGCTTCAAATTGTTCTTCCAGGGCATTATAAATAACATAAGCAATACGAAAAAAAGAATCATAATAATTATATCATCCACATAGTAGGCAAAATCAAAATCAATAGGACGTATTATAGATGAGATTCCGAGTACACAGAGAATATTGAATATATTGGAACCGATAATGTTACCGATGGATATGTCCATCTCCTTCTTAAGTGCCGCTACTAATGATGCAGCCAATTCAGGCAAGCTGGTTCCTAAGGCAACTATGGTCAAACCGATGACTTTTTCGCTTACATTTAACATATGAGCTATTTCTGTAGCCCCATCAACCAAAAGGTCTGCACCAAAAGCGAGTGCAAAACATGAAGCAATAACAATAAATACTGCTAACGGAAATGACATAATCTTTTCTTTTACCTCTTCATTATAGGTCTCTTCATTGCTTAAACGACCAAAATATATTGACATGACTGTGAAAAGAACAATTCCTGCAAATAGTACTATACCCTCAGTAGTTGAAAGTATGTTGCCAGTAAATGAGAATATGCCCAAAAGTATTCCTAAGGCTATCATAATAAGTCCATCAATAGTAATCGATTTCTTATTTACAGCAATAGGACAGATACAAGCTGTCAATCCCAATATAAATCCGATATTTACAGTATTGGAACCTATTACATTACCTATTGCAATTCCTGAACTACCCATTAATGCAGCATCTAAGCTAACCAATAATTCCGGTGCAGAGGTACCGAAAGCTACTATTGTCAGACCAATTACAAGAGGTGATAATTTAAATTTCCTGGCAATGGCAACTCCACCATCAACTAAGTAGTTACCACCTAACAATAATAATATAAAGCCGCCTAATAGTTGGAGACATGTAATTAGTACTTCCATGTTGTTTCAAAAATTTCCGCAAAGTTACGGATAATCTTCGAATATTCATTTCTGATTATTAAACGATAAAAATTTAACTGCTTGAAGACAATAATTGCTAATTTTGGGACTTAAATAAGAAATAAAAAACAATGAGTGACCCCAAGATATCTGGTTTGGCTCTTCATTATGTTGGAAATCAAGCGAATGAAGAGCCATTATTGCTCTCGAAGAAAATATTCGCTTTAAACCCGGACATGAATGAGCTTCTTTCAAACTACTTTGTTAATTCATTTAAGTCCGAAGAACGTTATCAATTTCATGATGATATTGATATAAAGAATAATCGGGTGTATAGTCTGGTATCGGATATCTTTGATAATCCGCATATGCTTTTTGATTTTTCTACAGACTTGGCGACACATCTATATGAGAATTGTGAACACCCCAAGATAAAGGGCGGGGATTTTTATGTAGCATATTTCAATGGTTGCAGTGTAGGCGTTGAGGGATGTGATGCAATCGGTCTTTTTAAGATAGAAAACAAGGACATCTTTTTGACTGTTGATCACGAAGAGGAATGTTTCGACATTGGCACAGAAGAAGGCGTAAATCTAAAAAAGCTGGACAAGGGCTGCCTGATATTCAACTTCGAACGTGAGAAAGGTTATCTGGTCTCAGTAGTTGACAATACTAACCGAAGTGAAGCTACATACTGGGTCGATGATTTTCTTCATCTTATGCGTCGTGAGGATGCCTATTTTCAGACCGAAAATATCATGACTATCTGTCGCAATTTCTTAGCAGAAGAATTGCCTAAACAGTTTGAAGTTAATAGAGCTGATCAGGTGGATATGTTGAATAAATCCATGAATTTCTTTAAGAAAACTCCAAAGTTTGAAATGGAGAACTTTACTCAGCAAATCATGGGCCAACCTGAGTTAATTGAAAAATTTGACGATTACAAGAATCGTTTTCAAGAAGAACGACAATTACGGTTACAAGAGGCTTTTGATGTTAATCAGACTGCAGTGAAGAAGCAGTCACGTGTCTTCAAGAGCATTATTAAGCTTGACAAGAACTTTCATGTTTACATTCATGGTAGTCGCGAGCTTATTGAACGGGGGGAAGACGAGCATGGAAAATTTTATAAGTTATATTTTCAGGAGGAATCCTGAAAATATAACTTATAAAATTTCTTACCTTTTAATATTCATCCTCCCTACGGTCGGAACCCTTCGGGTAAATTAATCATATAACAGGAGGAATCCTGAAAATATAACTTATAAAATTTCTTACCTTTTAATATTCATCCTCCCTACGGTCGGAACCCTTCGGGTAAATTAATCATATAACAGGAGGAATCCTGAAAATACAACTTATAGTTTTTGTACTAAAATCACGTTGTGAGGGTAATTACCACCACAACGTGATTTTTACAGAAACAGTGCACAATTACCGTCGTAACTGTGCACTGTTTCCAAGATAAAACTTAACAAATACAACGGTAATTGTGCACAAATTTTTCAGTAATTGTTCACAGTTACTGAAAGTATAGTGCATAGGCACTTGAAAAACATGAAGTGTCGGAGGGTAATTACCCTGATAAAATTCAAGATTTGACTTGGATAAGCCTATATTATCAAACCCAAATCAACATAAATTCAGCACAAAAAACCAGTGATTTATTCTAATGAATCAAAAGTGTTTGGGATTTTCTTTGTGTAACCTTGAGCGGTAAATGTAGCAATGTGCGTGCCATCCTGATTGGTGACAATAACCTCTGCTGCCGGAATCTTCGGATGATCTTGTAGGAAATGTCCCTCTGCAGTCAATACATCTCCTATTTTGCCTGATATATGATAATATATAGATGAGTTTATTGCAAAAGCCAGATAGCCTCTGGAATTAACCAATGCAGCAAACACCAGGTCGGCTAAAGTAAATAATGCACCTCCCTGACAAATGCCGCCGGCATTTTTATGTTCTTTTGTCACCTTCAGCTGAGCCTTGGCATAATCGGATTTTATCTCTGTTAATTGAATGCCGTTGTTAGATGCAAACTTATCTTCACTATTTAAGAAATCTTTTAATGTCATAGCTGTTACTTTTTTCTAATACAAAAGTAATGGTAAACAATCAGTATTTTACTATGAATTACCGAATAAAAAAATGGATGTGTCTGATTTGACACATCCATTTCTATTGTTGATGGAGTAGGGATTAGAAGCCACCCATGCCGCCGCCGAAGCC
>CAZYFO010000068.1:0-9070 GCA_964646955.1 uncultured Bacteroidaceae bacterium
TCTTTGAACTTTGTGGCAGGCTTTTCCAACTTGGATACAATTTCTATCCCCGTTGTTTTTACATCATTTTGAGCGTATATGTTTCCTGTCAGAAACAACCCTAACATAAGCAGAATCAAACAATTTTTCCTATTTTCCATTTTTAATCGTTATTTTGCCCGCAAAGTATTCAAAATTCTAATATCAGCCAAGAATCTTTTTCGATTTCTCAGAAAAAATCCCAAATGTTTGCAAAAATGCCAATGCTGTTTATTCGTGGTGCAGACTATCCACGGGGTTGCGGGTGGCTGCGCGCCAGCTCTGCCAACTCACTGTAATCAATATATTATAGTAAGATTTCCATGCGTGGTCTAAAACGTGATTTCAACCACGCATGCGAAGGGACCCAAAATACTCAGTACTCCAAATGTGCCCTACAAGGCTCCTGAAGCGGGTGAGGGCACGTGCACGCGTACAATAGATTTCCATGCGTGGCATAAACAGCTCAAAAGGCCACGCATGCGAGGAGAACGAAAATACTCAGTATGGAACTCGGCCAGTCCGAACATGCCCATACATGATATAAGCAGTGCCAGCAAGGTAAACAATCTGATGGCCTTGGCCTGGTTTTCCTCTTCATGGTATAGGCTGTTGAAATGATCATCGTAAAACGTATAATTAAATCTCACTCCGTACACGCTATACTTCAGCACACTTTTTTCAATAAATTTCATGGTAGCATCTACATTCTCGGGACGCAGACGCACTGTGAGAGAACGACTAACAGGTTGCCCGTAACAGGGATAAATATAGACTTCCGGAATGGCATGATGCATATCTTCTACATGAAAATCCTGAACTACACCACATACAGGATACTGCCCCGCGAGCATCATGGTGTCTATGTCACCGCCGCCGTGTGCATAGTAGGCCGTTTCATTAATTAGCGAACCTTCTGCCATGTTTTCTGTTATATTTCTGCCTTTGAGCAGTTTTAAATCAAACGTATTGAGAAAATCGGTATCTACATGCATATGGACGGATTCAGTTTTTCCGGCATCCAAGCCTCTAATTGAAAGGAATCCGGGCCCACCATTGCTCAAAGTGACTTGTTCAATGCCAGGATCTGTCAGAAATGTCTCTTTCAGCTCCATCATATCTGACTCTCCAAGCTCCGGCGTGTGTAAATAAAGCAATAAATCTGATGGGAAGCCTAAAGACCTGTGTTTTACATAATCTACCTGACGATAGACCATAAACATAGAAAATACCAGAACAATACTAACGATAAACTGTAGTATGGTCAATCCCTTTCTTAAGAAATTTCTTTTTGCAGGCAATGCCTGTTTGCCCATCAGAAGTAGCGGAGAAATCCTGTTTGCCGATAATGCAGGTATAATCCCTGTGATACCACCGAACAAAACAAAGCAGCATACAAATGCAAGTATAGTGGATACACTGCCGAATATTGCCGAAAAACTAACAGTCTTGCCTAACAAAGAATCAAAATAAGGCCTGCCCAATAGTGCCAACAATATTGCCAGTAACAATGCCACACTTAGTAACTGATATGTTTCAATCATGAACTGTTTGAAGATATCATTATTGCCGGCACCCAGAGTCTTTTGAATCCCTACTTCGCGCCATCGGGCAAATGCCCTGGTCGAAGTGAGGTTGATGTAATTGAGTAATGCCAGTACCAGTACTCCCAGAGTCACATACAACATCAGACTGATCAAAGGTGTGTTGGCATGAACCATGCCATCATCTTTAATTGATGTTTTGAAATATACATCTTTAAACGGCACTAAAATAATCCGGGTATCTTTCATAGTGTCATATTCTCTTGTCAAACTATTAATACGAGCCTGAATGGTTTCAGGATTGGCTTTTTCGTCCAATAATATAGCACAGGGATAGTTGATGTCAAATGAAAATCCGTTAAAAGAAAAAGGTTCATCTCTGCAAACTATCACATCATATTTAAAACTCAGGGAGTGATCGGGAGCGGGCAAAACACCTATTACAGGCTTAGATCCCATACCGTATGCGGAAACAGCCTGGTCATGTTCATTCTTTTCGGCAATTTCCTGAAATTCATCAGTAGTAAGTATAACCTCACGACTGTTAAACCCCTCCATGGTTCCGGAAATCAGCTCAATACCGAACATCTTAAAAAAAGATGTGTCTGTTTCTAAAACATTGCCTTTGATAAAGTCACCGGTGAATTCACGTTGCTGTATTTGCCACATGGTTGCATCCTTGATACCGGGTATATCATTTTTTAGTTTGGGCAGCATACTTTCAGGTACCTTAGCCCTCCCATTTTCAGGCGCCAACAAATATACCCGGTCAGCCTCAGGAATACGGCTGTTGACACGCCATTCTCCCACCAAATAGGCCGACAACAAAATGACCACCGCCAGACTCAGCGACAAGCCGGTCAGGTTTATAAAAGTGTGCAGACGGTTTCTGCAGAGATTTCTGAAAAATGAGTTATAAAAAGACATTATCGTAATCGTTTTTTGTCATTATTACTTTTGTATTGTTCTCGCTATAAGTCTATTGCCTCGCAATTTCATTCGAATTTACTGCTAACACAGGACGCTGATTCTCGACATCGTAAAGCGTTGCTATCTTCAGGTTAAGCAAAGCCAGCTTGTAATTGATTTGAGCCTGTAAAAGAGCTATGCGACGATTGGACAGCTGCGTCTGATATAGGTTAAGATCCATTGCCGTCAAATCACCGTTAGCATATTTTTCCAGACTGATATCATACGCCAGCTCAGCGTTACTGCGGTTCTGACGTTCGATTTCTATCTGAGATTTGTAATTTCCTATGTTTCGGCATATTTCACCTATCTCTACCTGAATATCGGTTTGTTCCGATTCCAGATCAATGCGGCTGCTTTGCAGGGATGCTTCCTGTGCTTTGATACGAGCTTTTCGTTCACCCCAATCATAGATGGGAATGTTCAATGAGATACCTACACTTGGACTTTTTGATGGCTTGTCATAGATATTCCGGAAGGTTTCGTTATTGCCGGTTATACCTATTGAGAGGCTTATGGAGGCATCGAAATCATTGTAATCTTTTACCTGAATAAGGTAATCTTTCTGATACTCCAGACTTATTTCACGCTCACGCAACTCCATTCGGTTAGCCAATCCGCGCTGTACGGACAGAGGCTCATCTATCTGAAGAGTGTCATTTATTTCTATTGAGGCTGTTACCGTTATCGGTGTGTTCAGCTCCATCCCTATGTATCGTTTAAAATCGATTTTGGCGTTTTCAAGTGATACTTTTCTATTCCTGACACCGGACTGTGCCGATGCAAGATTTAAATCAGCCTGATAGATTTCCATATCGGCGGCCATACCCATCTCTACCTTATCTGCTATCATATCCCTACTCTGTCGGGTGTTTTTCAGTTCTTCCTCTGAGATGCTTAGCTGTAATTGGGCCATGTAAACCGAATAAAACAGGTTTGTGACCGTCCTCTCAAGTGAGAGACGGGACAGGGCAAAATAGATTTCGGCTTCTTCTACCTCCATCTCCAACTGTTTCAGTGTCATTTTTTGGCTGTTATATGTAAACAGAGGTTGTCTTACTGAAAGATATAAATCGTTCATAAAAGAGTGGCTGTCAGTAGATATTCCCTGATTAGCGGAAGTGGTTTGTTGCCAGCCGAAGACATTGCTCAGTTGCAATGTGGTATTGGTGGCTACTATAGGTTGAGAGATACTAAGGCTGCCTGATGATCCTAAGAAGTCATAATTGTACCAGCGTGAATAGTAATCATCAAAATTGACGCTATTGGAGTATTTGAATGGATCCAGATTGAGTGATAATCGTGCTTTGGTAGAGGCTTTCTGTGCAACAAGTGATTGTCTTGAACGCTCACGACTCAACCAGACTTTGCGCATAGTGGGACTGTTCTGTTCAGCTATAAGCATTGCCTCATCTAAGGTCAAGACCTGTTCCGACGTTATACTATCCATAACCGCTGGAACAGCTGCCAGGGCCTGACTCCAAAAGGAAGTCAGGCACAAGGACAACCAAAAAATACACTCTCTACGCATTCTCATAATTATTCTACTCCGGCAGTTTCTAAAGTATGTTTCTCCTGCTCGGTGACTATCTTTCCATCAAATAGATGTATTATTCTATGTGCAAATCCGGCATCACGCTCCGAGTGAGTTACCATGACAATGGTTGTCCCCTCTTTGTTTAATTCGGACAACAATTTCATCACTTCCAAACCGTTCTTTGAATCCAGATTACCGGTAGGCTCATCGGCCAGTATCAGCTTCGGATTGGCTACTACGGCACGTGCTATAGCCACACGCTGTTGCTGACCACCTGACAACTGTTGAGGGAAATGCTTGGCTCGATGGCCCATCTTCATTCTATCCAACACTTTCTGTACCATCTCTTTACGTTCCAAAGATTTGAGTTTCAGGTATTTTAACGGCAATTCCACATTTTCGTACACCAAAAGGTCTTCAATCAGATTAAAACTCTGAAAGACGAAACCTATATTTCCCTTTCGTAATAATGTACGCTGACTCTCTTTTAATTTTGAGACATCCTGACCATCGAACACATATGTTCCTTCTGTAGGATTATCCAACAGACCTATAATGTTTAGCAAAGTGGACTTTCCGCATCCCGAAGGTCCCATGATGGCTACAAACTCTCCCTTTTTTACCTGAAGGCTGACATCGTTAAGTGCGGTTGTTTCAACTTCTTCGGTACGAAAAATCTTGACTAAGTGTTCCGTTTTTATCATATCATCCAATTTTAAATTTGTTATCTATCTTGTTATTCCAATATCAATCTCTCATTATCACCAAAAGTCTCATAACCTGAGGTTATTATCTTCTCACCGGGCTGAAGTCCTTCTATAACTTCATAATATTGTGGATTCTGCTTGCCTATGCGAATTGGTCTTTTAACTGCCTCCTTTTCATCCGGTGTCAATACATATGCCCACAGGCCTCCGGTAGTTTGGAAGAAAACGCCTTTGGGCACTAGTACAGCATCGACTGTCTTTCCTAACTGAAGGCTGACAGAATAACTCTGACCTACCCTCAAACGGTCAGGTGTTGGGTCTATGAAACGAAATTCCACTTTGAACTGTCGTCCTGTGACCTGAGGATAGACCTTGGAAATCTCCAGCTGTAATGTGTCATCGTCACGCTCCAGCGAAGCAGTCAAACCTTTCTGAACGCGGTCTATATAGTATTCTTCTATTGAGGAGGTGAGTTTGAATGATGTCAACACCTGTATCTGTCCCAGACTCTGACCTTTTGATACTGACTGTCCTATCTCGGGAGAGAAATTGGTCAGTTGACCGTCGGCAGGCGATTTTACGTTTAGGTTCTCCAATTGAGTACGCACCTGTTCCATTCTCAGCTCAATCTGACGACGCTTGTTTTCACGCAATGCGGAATCTATCATCATCTTTTCTGCATTGATTTCTCCTGACGTTACGGCTGTCTCATAACTGTTTTTCAATGAGAGATATTCCTCTTCGGATACTCCTCCTTTGTTGTATAATCGGGTCGTTTTGTCCAACTTCCTTTTCATCTCACCCAGTTGATTTTTTTGAACGAGTAGAGATTGTTTATCGCTAAGCATCTGTTGCTTGAGTTGAAGTAACTGATCTTTGTAGTCATTTGTCAGATAGGTATAGCTGGATTCAATATCTGAGAAATTCATATTAAGCTGCTCATTGTGTAATTTCATGATTGTTTCTCCCTTTTTCACCACGGCTCCCTCCTCTAATATTATGCTCTCTACCCGTCCTCCTTCTAATGCCTCTATGGTGATTACCATGCCCGGCTCTACTATTGCATTGACCTTGATATAGTTCTGGAAAGGGGCATTGATGACTTCGCTGATTATTACTTTGTCTCTATCTATACGATAGGTAGTCGATGTGTTTCGAGTCAGAACGAAGACAACGAGACAGATTATAATGAAGACGGGAATGATTATCCGCCAATGTCTGGGCTTAATCAGTCTATCATCTATTATAGGTTTATCCATATTCATGAGAAAAGTTTCTCATTTATTATTCAAATACCGTGCCACAAAGTTAATTCATTGTTTAATAGTAACTTGCATTCATAGTGGCATTCTTTTTTGTATAAATTATTGACAACCATGTGTCAAATTATTGGACAGTAATATTATCAGTCAAAAAAAACATTATTTTTGACACGAATCAAAAATAACCCTTATGGCTGAAGGCAATCTATTGATAGTGGACGATAACCCCGGTGCTCTAAGTGCATTGAAACTTTTCTTACAACATGAGTTTCGTGTGGTGATGACGTTGAAAAAGCCCGACATGATTCCGGAGATTCTGGAAACAAATCCTGTTGACATAATACTGCTTGACATGAATTTTTCGGCCGGAGTGAATACCGGCAGCGAAGGTCTCTTCTGGCTTAAAAAAATCAAAGAGTTGAATGCCGATATCGAGGTGGTAATGTTTACCGCTTATGGTGATGTGGAGATAGCTGTAAAGGCACTGAAAATGGGTGCAGCAGATTTTGTACTCAAGCCATGGGAGAACGAGAAACTTCTGGCTACCCTGAAATCGGCACTGCGGTTACGAAATTCCAGGATTGAGATAAATCATCTGAAACAGAGGGAGCAATCATTTAAAGATAACTTTTCAGCGGATGTGCCGGTTATTATCGGTTCTTCACCTGCTATGTTGCACGTCATGGAGATAGTAGGAAAAGTGGCGGCTACGGATGCCAATATACTTATCACCGGAGAGAACGGTACGGGCAAAGAGGTTATTGCAAAGGAGATACATCGTCGTTCCTCACGTGCCTCTGAGCTGATGGTTTCCGTTGACATGGGTACAATAACTGAGAGTCTGTTCGAAAGTGAGTTGTTCGGTCATGTAAAAGGTTCCTTCACTGACGCCAAGCAGGACCGTATAGGTAAATTCCAATTGGCAGATAAGAGTACATTGTTTCTTGATGAAATAGGTAACTTGTCGTTGTCATTACAGTCCAAACTGCTGACGGTACTTCAGAGCCGCACGGTGATTCCGGTAGGTTCAAACAAAGCCATACCGATTGACATACGGCTTTTGAGTGCAACAAATTGTCCCATAGAAAAGATGGTAAGCGAAAAAACATTCAGAGAAGATCTGATGTACCGCCTCAATACCATTCATATAAATGTGCCGCCATTAAGGGAACGAGGCGATGATATAGAATGGCTGGCTGCTCATTTTCTCAAGCAGTTTGAGAAGAAATACAGGAAGAAAAACATGAGACTGGATTCTGCCGCTATACGTAAGCTGAAACGCTATCCATGGCCGGGAAACGTGAGAGAGTTGCAACATACCATAGAGAAAGCGGTCATTCTTGCCTCCAAAGATATTCTGGGACCTGATGATTTTGAATTCAAGGAAGATTTTTCAAGCTTAAATGAAGATATGTTTACTCTTGAACAGATGGAACAGCGTCTTATCACAGCTGCGCTAAGCAAACACCATGATAACCTGACTCTGGCTGCCAAACAGCTGGGTATTTCACGACAGACTCTGTATAACAAAATAAAAAGAGATGAACACTAATAATAATCAGTTCAACATTATACTGTTGATTATGTCAGTAAGTCTGACGACAGCTGCCATTGTCTGGATCATACTCTCTGATGCCAATATGCTTTACCTGATACCTTTAAGTGCACTTTGGATAGGTTTGCTGTTCAGATTGATTTATATTTTCAATGAGAGCAACCGCAAGCTCAGCTATTTTTTCGATGCTATTCGCAATGAAGATACCAGTTTGATTTTTCCTGAACAAAGAGGTAATAAATCGGTCCGCAAACTTAATGCCAGTCTCAACGGTCTGAATCGTAAAATATCGGAGATACTCCTCAGAAACGAACGCAACGAGATGTTCTATAAGGAACTGATAGAGCAATCCACCACCGGCCTAATGTCTTTCGATGATGCCGGTTATGTTACTGTGATGAATAGTGCAGCTAAAAAATATCTGGGAGTAATACAATTGGCTAACATGAAATTATTGGCACAAAAAAATCCTATTCTTCATCAAACCGTAACTCAGCTTAAACCTGGTGAGAAGAGTATTGTAAAATCTATTGTGGACAATGAGCTGCTGACTCTTTCGATACAGACCACAGAGATGCATTTCGGTAATCAGCGTCATATTATTGTCTCTATTCAGGATATTCGTTACGAACTGGAAGAGGCAGAGATAGATTCCTGGCAAAAACTTATTCGTGTAATGACTCACGAGATTATGAATTCTATTGCCCCAATAACCTCATTGAGCCATACCCTACTGGGCTTTCTAAATATTAAAGATAAACCTGTAGAGCCCAGCCAACTGACTACTGCCATTATCTCCGATACTATAGAAGGGCTAAATGTTATCGAAGAGAGAGGTAAAGGGCTTATTCATTTTGTAGAGAACTACAGAAAGCTGGCAAAGATTCCGCAACCGACATTCAAAACGGTTGATGTAAAGGTTTGGATTCAGGGGCTGTATTTACTGTTCAAACCCACATTTGAAAAATTTTCTATTAGTTTTTCATATTCATCGGAGAACAGAATCAGTACTATTCTGACTGATGAAAAGATGCTCAATCAAATAATGATTAATCTGATGAACAATGCCATTGAAGCCGTATGTTCAAATCAAAATATCGAAACTCGTGAAATAAGCCTTTCGGTACGGATGTCAAATATGAACGAATCCATACATATTGAGCTTTCCGACAACGGCCCTGGAATAGAAGAAGAAATCATTGACAAAATATTCGTTCCTTTCTTCACTACCAAAGAAGATGGTAACGGCATAGGACTCAGCCTTTCGCGCCAATTAGCCAGCAAGCTAAACATGAAGTTGGGCATCTGCTCCCGCCAGAAAAAGGGAACCACCTTCCGTCTGGAACTCTAACATCAAGCCCTACAGTATTTTTTTCCATGCGTGGTCGAGAACGTGATTTCAACCACGCATGCGTGGAAAGCGAAATACTCAGTACTCCAAATGTGCCCTACAAGGCTCCTGAAGCGGGTGAGGGCAC
>CAZYFO010000069.1:0-7759 GCA_964646955.1 uncultured Bacteroidaceae bacterium
TTCAATCGACATAATTAAAGTAAACTTGACTTTTGTTCCCGTTTGCGTTACCTTTGCATATCTCATTTTTGAATTATATGAAATCATTAGATCAATTACTACAGCAGAGAAGAAGCATCAGAGAGTACGATGCAGGTAAGAGCGTGCCGCAAGAATACATCGAAGAGATATTGAAAGCTGTCATTGAGGCCCCTTCATGGAAGAATAAACAGACAGGCAGATACCACATAGTGACTTCTGCGGATATACTCGGCAAGCTGATTGAATGTTTGATTCCTCAAAACCGTAGCAGAGTCTCCGGTGCTCCGGTATTGATAGTGACGTCATTTGTCAAGGGTGTTGTTGGGTTTAATGATGCGGGAGAACAATCTAATGAGCTGGGCAACGGATGGGGAATATATGATCTGGGCCTTCAAAACTCCATTCTTCTATTGAAAGCAACCGATTTGGGACTCGGTTCTTTGGTATTGGGCCTAAGAGATGCTGATGCCATCCGTGACCTTCTCCAAATACCTTCCAACGAGATAATTGTTTCAGTTATCGCCCTTGGTTACAAAACAAATGATGCAAAACGTCCTAATCGTAAAGATATAAGCGAGATCTCGAAGTATTACTAAAGAAGACAATCATGACACTATCGCCTATATTATTGACTGCAATCGGGGTTGGAGGTTCGACACTGCTCGGTTCACTATTGGGATATTTCTTCAAGAATGTATCACATCGTACCAATGATACGATTATCGGATTTTGCGCCGGTGTGATGCTTTCTGCATCAATACTCGGATTGCTGGTTCCATCATTTGAAGATATAAGTTCTACATGGCTATGGGTACCGATAATCGGAGTATTCGCAGGAGCCGCCCTACTGAACCTGTTGGATCTTGTTACTCCCCACTTACACAGTTTGACAGGTCTCGATCAAGAAACTCACCAAAACAATGCACACCTAAATCGCGTATTGCTATTTGTGCTTGCTATCGCCATTCACAAACTGCCTGAAGGCATAGCTGCCGGTGTAGGTTTTGGAGGCGAAAATATTAATAACGCTATTAACGTGGCGTTTGCCATATCGTTACAGAACATACCAGAGGCTATGGTTATCATCTCGCCTCTCCTACTGGCCGGAATAAGCAAGATAAGAACATTATGTATTGCACTTGGCATAGGCCTGTTAGAAGTAATTGGCGTGTTTATGGGCTATTACATGGGTGGTATTTCTGCCGGATTATTACCATTCATGTTGGCATTTTCGGGTGGTGCAATGCTCTATGTGGTAAGCGATGAAATGATCCCGGAAAGCCATACACACGGCTATCAAAAGAGAGCTACCTATGCCCTATTAGCCGGATTTTTGCTGATGCTACTTATGGATAGGATTTAAAAAAGTCATCACCATATATCATAACCAAAATTAAAGTGCCGACAATTACTTATGTGGGTATCTCACTTATGTAACTGTCGGCACTTTCTCGCAGGCAAAAACTAACTATTACTTCACAATCTGACATACGGTGAGAAAACCGTATTCTATATATATCATATTCGAGTTGTATAAAAGATATTATTATTTCTGAGGAGTAAACATCATTATACTGAACAAAGTCTTTTCCTCATCCTTTTTCACAAATTGATAACCAAATTCTCTTTTCTGACCGGAACTTATCGCTACAAGTTTGCAAATTAATAACTCTTGCTCTTTACCATTACCTTTTATCACACACTTTTTATATTGAGAGTTAAACTCATCTCCTAATGAAACCGAAAAAGTACCATTTCCTAATAGGCCCGATGAATCTCCGGAAACTTTCATATTACCTTTTTCATCAAATGATATTTTTTCTATAGCGAAGTATAAGGCACTATTACCGTCATATTTTGATACCTGATTAGTTTTAAAATCTCCTACTGGTAGCTCATCTATCGATTCATATGATAGTTTTATAACTCCAGATTCATATTCTTTCAACTCTAATGTCACCGGTTCATGGCAAACAGTACCCTTGAGAATAGGAGTGGATTTTTTCCAGGCATCCTCGCTGATTGGAGGAAATATAAGCTGGAAAGGAGTAATTACATGGTCACCGTTACGATCAAAATCCTTATCAAGAACAACACCATCTACGCGTACAGGACGTAGTATTTGTCCTTCACCTAGTTCTAGATTGAAATCGCTGCCCACATGTCCTAGGAATGAATGAGGTTCAAAAATCTGCATTTCGGCATAAATAGTGGTCTCCTTATCAGTAAAGTCAGCCCTGGTAGCCACAAAATAGTCGGGTTCTACATGAAGATGTGGAGTCTTCAATAATACACTTGCATTCAGATTTATTGTCCTAATATTCTCAAAAGAAGAGACATCTTCAGATACTTGTAAATTCTTAATTATTAAAGCATTTGTCTCGGAATCACACAAATCGACCGTTTTTGCGTCTTCAGGAATAGCAGGGAAATGCATACTCTGAATATAAAAACCCCTATTAGGACTCCAGAAATACTCTACTTCAAAGCCATTCAAGCCTTCGTATTTGGTCTGTTTGTATGTCTTCCCGTCAACTACGATGTTCACTTCTTCACATCCTGTAAGCCATAAGTCTGGGCCTTGAAGAGATGAAAGAATGATAATCAGCTCGTCTGGAGTCCTGACAACATCGGAAATATTATAAAAATCCGGATTTGAGTTGTAGAATGATTTTGGATTCTTAATTCGAGTCCCTTTCGAAAAATAGTCTGACGAGATTTCCTCATTTAACTTTCTTGCAACCCATAAAGCATCCTTTCCGGGAAATTCTTTTGATAGTTTTCTATCTCTCGGTACAAGTGTAATATTAGATTTTTCCCTATCAACAATTGAAACCTGATTAAGACCCCTATCCCATGTAGTCTGGGCCATCTGTTCAATATCCGAATAAGGCATAGATTTAGGATATATGGCGACACCGTGGCCGTCAAACATTCCAATCCATTTTTTCATAAGATTTATATCACCTGAAATCGATCGGCTTAAATCGATAGCTTCATATTCTCCGTGTTCTGATGCAACTATTCTAGCTTTTTGATTCATTACAAACTTATACTTTCCATTGCCCTCATCATATATGTGTGCACAACGATATTCCGGCATGGTCATGTTTTTCAAGATCTCGTCATCGGTTGCAATACTGATTTTTATACCTACAGCTGCCAGTTGCTCGGCCAATGGTTGAACACTTTCCAAACCCTCAATGGGGTACATATATCTGAGAGTTATACGTTTTGTTTTGAAGTCTTTGTAATCTTTCAAATACTTTGCAACGTCGTCAACATTCATACTGGCTTCAACATCGTCAAATGTCTCAACTTTTGCTTGTCCATTCTCAAAGATCCATACAGTGCCCTCCTCGAATACCGGATAACTGAAGGTCTCGATTTTGGCAAACGCCATACTTGAATTTAATAATAGAAATAGTCCTGCGATTAACGGAATAAAGAGTGCTTTCAGTTTATTCCATCCGTTTGATTTTGTTCTGTTCATCATATCTATTCTGTTTTTAAGGTTGGACTGTTTTAGCCAGCTGGTCATGCCGAAACCGCGACTTGACGCCACAGCATTGACAAGCATCAGTTTGTATTCGTGTACATCGGCACCACTGTCGATTACCGCATGGTCAGCTTCATATTCATGTATCAATGCCAACTCCTTGTGGAACAATATCATTACCGGGTTAAACCATTGAATAGTTGTCATCAAATCGGAAATGAGAAGATCTATCGAGTGCCATTTACGTGCATGGAAATTTTCGTGCTGCCATACTGCACTGTTGTTTTTATCAAGCCATTCCTTTGGCATGACGATATACTTCATCCAGTTAAGCGGCTGGCGAATGCGGTCTGACTCTATCACGTCACAACCATCCAGACGATTGGCATATCGTCCTTTTTTAATAACTTTTGCAATAGACAGAACCGATATTGTTTTCTTAATAAGAATCAATACAAATACAGCACAATACACGATCATGAGTATGTGCATCAATATGTTTTTGTATCCGCTCGGTGATGATGATTCAGGAATAGCCTGTGTATTTGATTCAATGTTTGCTATGCCCTGGGTATTGTCAGCGACAATGACCGGAGAATTGATTGGAGCATTGAATGGGGCATCGTCAGGAGTGTTTGTCACATCTACTCCTGTCAATGTTTTTAGTGCATCTGTCGTAATTACGGAATTGAGTTTCTCCAGGTATTGTGATATGTTACATAAGGGCAATACAAATGACAACATTGCCATGGTCAATAGGATTATTCGGTTAAACCGATAGAATGTTTCATTGCCGAGTAATAGTTTATACAAGGCAAACATGACTATAATCAGTACGGCCACCTTTAATAGATAAATAAGGAAGTTTTCCATGTTACTTTTCAGATTCGATTTTTCTAATTAGCTCTTCTAATTCATCTACAGAGATCTTTTCATCTCTCACTAATGCTGACACAGCCTCGATATAAGAATTGGCAAAACATTTAGAGACTATATTTCCAATGGTATTACTACTGTACTCTTCACGACTGACTAATGCATAGTAGCGGAAGCCTGTACCTTCTTTTTCATGATCTATGTAACCATGCTTCTCAAGTAGGCGGATTTGAGTGGATAATGTATTTACGTGAGGTTTTGGCTCAGGAAATAGTTCGCGCATTTCATTTACTGTCATGTGACCATGAGTCCAGAACAGTTCCATGATAATCTCTTCTTTTTTGGACAGTCTTTTCATTGTCAGTAGTTTTAGATGTTGCAATGTTTGATGCAAACATACAACTATATTTTATAGTTCAACTATATTTCTTCGTTTATTAACGGTTAAATATTGTTAATAAACACATAGAAGGTATCAGAGAAGCAGAATTAGGGAATAAATATTTTCGTAGTGTTCATAGCCTATTAATAATATTTGAGCCCGAAATGTTATCACTAACGTTTCGGGCTCTACAAACAAACAAGTATTATAAAAGTTTTAGCATAGTGATGAATCTGGAATATTCATCGGTTCTGCAGCGAAAAAGTAATTATCAAATCAAGCCAACTTTACAGCGGTACCTGAAGCCGTGACCATCAGCATGGAATTATTTGCTCCAAGGACCTCATAGTCTATATCGATACCTACCACAGCATCTGCTCCCAACTGTTTGGCGCGTTGCTCCAGTTCTGCCATGGCATGTGTACGTGCAGCAGATAGTTCTTCTTCATAAGTAGCTGAACGGCCACCTACAAAGTCACGCATACCTGCCAGAAAATCTTTTACGAAGTTGATTCCGGTGATAACTTCTCCAAAGATGACGCCTTTGTACTCAACGATCTCTCTACCGTTGATTGACGGAGTAGTTGTTAATATCATTTTTTTTCAATTGGTTATTGTTCAAGTCATGGTGTGGCTTTTCTTAAAGCCCTCATGTCCAAAGATAATGAGATTGATTGGATATTTTTATCGATGCAGCAGAATTTTTCATTTTATACATGTAAGTTTGTCTAAAAATCAGTAATCTTATAACCTGGGAGAGTTATTCAAAGGATGAAAAGAGAACGTAGAGATATTTTTGTATGGATATGCCTTATAGCGGTGGTGACTCTATTTAGGTATGTTACGGTGCTTGCAGATTTTTATGCTCTGCATATATATCCTTATATTTCCTATGTTCTGTCTCTGGAGGCGTCTGTTATCTCTTATTCTCTTGAGGAGATTGTAGTGTTGTTTATTGTGTTTGTGTTTATTGTGAATATTATTCGCTCTGCTACTAAAAGAATTACATGGAAAGAGTGTTTCCGGAAAGAATTCAAACTGATGGCTCTGACATATGTCTGGTTTTATATCGGATGGGGAATAAACTATTCCAGAAGTAGTCTGACAGAACGTGTTGAGGTGGAGAAAGAGGAATTTGACAAGGATGCCTTTATGAGTTTTCTATCAGAATATACGGATTCGTTGAATAGCCTTTATGTGGAGCAGGTAACGTATCAGCCTGTACAGACGGAAGCTGCTATCAAGGATTATTTTCAAAGTGTTCCTAAAAAATACGGGCTATGCAAACCCAGGGACTGGCATCATAGCAAGCGTACGTTATTGAATGGTCTATATTCAGGCTCAGGTGTTTATGGGTTTATGGGACCTTTTTTTAATGAGTCGCAGCTGAACAGTGACCTACTGCCGGTACAGTATCCCTTTACAATGGCTCATGAGTATTCTCATCTGCTGGGAGTAAGCAATGAAGCCGAAGCAAACTGGTGGGCTTTTCAGGCATGCAGCGCACAGAAGGACTCCACCATCCGCTATAGTGCCTGGTACTCTTTGTTCGTCCATGTATGGAACAATGCATACGGGCTACTCGACGAAGAGGAATTCAATGAATGGAGAAGCACCGTCCGTACGGAAATTCTTGCGCAGATTGCATCGGAACAATCATATTGGCAGGAGAAACGTTTCGGGCCTCTTGATACGACTCAAAGATTCATATATGAGATATTTCTGAAAGGAAACGGCATACCTTCAGGTATGAAAAATTATTCCGAGGTAATAGGACTTCTGATAACTCTTGATAAACCTAAATGAATAATGTACGTCATAGCATTATCTTTGATAGCTAAGCATGACTATGCTATAGTATCTGAAGCTTTATGTTCAATAAAACTGATATTATATCTCTCATTTTGTTATATAAATATAGAAAAAGTAAAGGGATAAGTTGCTTATCTTTGTAATCAAATAATAATATGATCAATATGCAGAAGAGTTATCCTTGCGAAGAATGCAAAATGAGACAAAAGTACGAGACCAATCCGAGGTCTTTTGGTGCACGTTTTTGGCATTGGCATACACGGTTCTGCCCGGGCTGGAAGAGTTATTTCAAGAGCCTGAATGAAGAGGAACAGAACAGGTTGATAGAAAAATACAATCTACGCAAATAAGCTGTCATCATGTCATTGTTAGGTAACATTCTTTGGTTCATTCTGGGTGGTTTTTTACTTGGCCTCTTATATATTTTGATTGGAGTGCTGTACTGCATCACTATTATCGGTATTCCATTCGGATATCAGCTGATGAAAATCGGCGTATATGTGATGTGGCCTTTCGGACGCAGCATTGAGTTTGACAAAGGCGAGCCGGGCTGTCTGAGTATGGCTTTTAATATCATCTGGGTACTCTGCGGATGGCTGGAATTGGCTTTGATGCATATTGTTATTGGTTGTATTCTATGTATCACAATAATAGGAATACCTTTTGGGATACAGCATTTCAAGATTGCCAAACTGGCTTTTCTGCCTTTTGGCCAAAAAGCAGGGAAATAGAGGTATTATGAGGGATTTTGCCGCAATTGATTTTGAGACTGCCAACGAGTGTCCTACCAGTGTGTGCAGTGTAGGGATTGTTATTGTAAGAGACGGACAGATTGTCAACAGCTATTATAGTCTTATCAAACCTGAGCCGGAGTACTACCAATGGTTTTGTGTCAGAGTACATGGTTTGAATGATTCGGATACTTGCAGAGCACGGGTTTTTCGGGATGTCTGGAAGGATATTGAACCTTTTATAGAAGATCTGCCTTTAGTAGCCCATAATGCAGGATTTGATATTGGTTGTTTGAAGGCATCTTTCAAATGTTACGGAATGGATTATCCGGAGTATGAGTATTATGATACCCTGGCAGCATCCAGAAGGCATTTCGGAAAGACTCTGCCGAATCATCAGCTTCATACGGTAGCTGCTGCATGCGGCTTTGATCTGAC
>CAZYFO010000069.1:7859-9014 GCA_964646955.1 uncultured Bacteroidaceae bacterium
CTCTGCCGAATCATCAGCTTCATACGGTAGCTGCTGCATGCGGCTTTGATCTGACCAATCATCATAATGCTCTCGCTGACGCTGAAGCATGCGCTGTGATTGCAAAACAAATTTTATAATCTGGTTTATTAGTAGTTTTCACAAATATGAGTAATTCATTAATCAAGAATTGGATAGAAGAAGCTCGTCCTAAGACGTTGGCAGCTTCACTGAGTCCTGTAATTATCGCTTGTGCCATTGCATTGAGTGAAGGAGTGTTCATCGCCAATGCCGCACTTTTGTGTATTGGCGTAGCAGTTTTATCTCAGATAGCAAGCAATTTCGCAAATGATTATTTCGACTTCAAGCATGGGATTGACGGCGAAGAAAGACTTGGTCCGGAACGTGCGGTTCTGAAAGGACGGATTTCAACAAAAGCGATGCTTATAGGTTCTATTGTCACTGTTGGACTGGCTTGTCTCTGTGGCCTGGGGCTTCTGATGTATGCCGACTGGAAGATAATTCTGGTGGGTGCGTTCATTGCCATTGCTGTATTTGCATATTCTGCGGGGCCATGGCCTCTGTCTCAACATGCGTTAGGTGATGTGGCGGTATTACTTTTCTATGGTGTCATACCAGTCTCAATGACCTATTATGTTATGGCGGGTCATTTTTCAATCAGGAGTTTTCTGTTTTCCATCGGTGTAGGATTGCTTTCTGTAAACATTCTTATGGTCAATAATTATCGCGATATTGATCAGGACAGGGCTGCAAACAAGGTTACTACGGCGGTTCTCTTTGGCAGGAAACCTATTTACGTAGCTTATCTGATTAATGTGCTTATCTCCTCCTCTTTCATTATCATCTTTTCTCAAACGATAGTGGCTGTCATTGCAACTATGATATCTCTGTTTCTGGGAATAGCTACATGGATAGAAATGGGTAAAAAAGATGGTCAGGAACTCAATATTCCGTTCGAGCACACAGCGCGTAATGTCCTCATTTACTCTATATTATGTGCCATCACGATTGCCGAGGGGTTAATTCAGACTATGTTGCACATGGCATTCAACTAATACTTAACGTATAGTGGAATAGGCATGATCTATCAGATGAAGTATCAAATCATCTGATATTTCATTGCCCGCAAAGTTTATCTGTATCCAGTGTTTTTTG
>CAZYFO010000070.1:0-8996 GCA_964646955.1 uncultured Bacteroidaceae bacterium
TTCGGATAAAGTTTCGCTAACCCGACAGTATATTCTCCTTTTCCGCAGCCCAATTCCAAAACAATGGGATTTTCATTATGAAAAAAGGAGCTGTTCCAGCAGCCCCTCATTTCAAATGTTATCTCATCATTGTATGAACAGGCCGGCTCGAAGACATGAGGATAAATCTTCATATCGGCAAACTTTGCCAACTTGTTCTTACCCATAACTCAGAGTTCAATTATTGACACCCAATTGTGTGGATCAGGAGCATCTCCATACTGGATAGCACGCAATTGGTTATACAGTTTAGTCAGAACTGGTCCCGGTTTACCGTCTTTAGATATAACATAAGACTTATTCAGTTCAATATCGTCGATACGTTCAATTGGAGAGATCACAGCTGCAGTACCGCAAGCTCCGGCCTCAGACATCTCGTTCAACTCTTCTAGAGGTACTTGACGCATCTCGACATTCATACCGTTATCCTTTGCAAGTTGCATCAAGCTCTTGTTAGTGATAGATGGCAGTATTGAATCTGACAGTGGGGTAATATATGAATTCCCCTTTATAGCGATAAAATTGGCTGCTCCACACTCATCAATATATTTCTTCTCTTTTGCATCCAAATAAAACTCGCTGCAATAACCTTTGTCGTGAGCTAATTTATTGGCATAAAGACTGGCTGCATAGTTACCTCCAACCTTATATTTTCCCATTCCGAGCGGAGCCGAACGGTCATATGAACGAACCAAAGCATATGGATTGGTTGAGAAACCACCTTTAAAATATGGTCCAACCGGAGTTACGAACATTATGCAGAGATACTCCTTTGCAGGATGGACACCAACTTGTGCACCTGTACCTATTAATAATGGGCGAATATATAATGATGCTCCACTCTCATAAGGAGGAATAAAATCTTTATTAAGTTTCACGACTCTCTTCACCATCTCACAAAAAATCTCTGTTGGCAACTCAGGCATCAAAGTAGCACGGCATGTGCTCTGCAATCTTTCTGCATTAGCTTCCATGCGGAATACTCGTGTCTTTCCATCTTTTCCACGAAAGGCTTTCAATCCTTCAAAAGCCTCTTGACCATAGTGCAGACAGGTAGCGGCAATATGCATTGGGACATATTCGGAATCAGATTCCTCTATTTCACCCCATGCGCCGTCCTTAAACCATACGCGTACGTTCCAATCGGTCTTCATATAACCGAATGACAAATTTGACCAGTCAAGTTCTTTCATCTTATAACGACTTATAAATTACATCCGCGAAGTTACAAAAAGTAACACCATGTTTGCAATTAGCCGGCAAAAATTTTACTTTTGTAGCGGATAAAAAGACCCGTGATGAGTAGAAGACAAAGTTTCGATAGAAAGATACATACCATAAAGTTCGTGGTACTCTCTTTAGTTCTGTTTCTGATATGTGATATAATTGGTCGTTGGTTTATACCTGAAGGATATGATAACTCCGGAATCTGGCGTATCATAGTCTGGTTCATAAGTTTCGCAGTAGGTGGCAGCGTATATTATGGGTTGAAAGCCATTAGTAACCGTACAGTCAAGATAGTATCCATAGTATTGTTTCAGATTGTTTTTGTGATATTGCTTCGTTTATTTCATTTTTACAATTACGGCAATGTCGAACTCATTGGATATAAAATTATTGTCTCATTCTTACCAGTCATAGCAGTTGCCCTAAACGTATACTCCAAACGTTTTTTTCATTGGTATGGAATGAAAGTCAAGACTATATTCAAACTCACATCGGTCAGAGATATCAGATTTCTTCTTTCTATTGCATTGTTATTAGCCGCAATCGCTTCGGTTATCATCGGCGGATACAAATTGGAAGGATTTTTAAGTTCTGTAGGAAGAGATATTCAGCAATTGGTCATAGAAGGAGAGATAAATAGCAATAAAGACCACTATGAACCTGTACGTCAATACGATAGAATATTCAATGATCTCAATGATGTGCAGATTGAAGCAGCTCACAGAAACGGTTTACGTAATCCTATCGAAGCCGCCGATGTAGTTAAAAGCCGCAGATTACAGAAGATTGAAGACAGTAAGTACTACGAAGTGGATCGTCTTACTCACTCCATGCCCTACTTAGTTCCAAAAGCTGTAAAACTGATGGAAGATATTGGACAAGCCTTTCAAGACTCATTACATAATCGCGGCTATAATCGAAATCATAAGATTACCATCACAAGCGTTCTTCGAACCGAAGACAATGTAAAAAACCTGCGAAGAACCAATGTAAATTCATCGGAGAACTCTTGTCACTGTTTCGGTACGACGGTAGATATCTCTTACTTCAGTTTCGAGACTCCGGAGTTTGGCCGCACTGCCTCTGTTGACAAGATGCGTCAGGTACTGATGCAGGTAGTCTATGACTTACGTAATGAAGGACGCTGTTACGTGAAATACGAAAAGCAGCAAACCTGCCTTCACATCACCGTACGCTAATCTGAGAAAAGTTATTTTTTGCTATTCAGCCAAGTCAACTTGTGCCATAGCATTTCTAGAGGCCCTCTGTTATGGTTCTTCAACCAGAATCTACAGAACCAAGCCTGAAACATAAACAGAACAATTCCTATCAGTAGAGAATAGGTGGCACCTGTATACTTATATAAGCCCAAGGCGAATCCGTAATATACGCAAGCTCCCAGGATAGATTGCATCACATAACATGTAAGACTCATCCTGCCAAATGGAATGAGTTTGTCCATAATCCTTTTTACAAAATTCTTATTATAAAGCAGATATAGCGCAGATACCCACAAAAGTGTCATAGACAAGTTATCCCAAGAATCCAGAACTCTTGACAATGAGACTCTAGCGAATCCTTTTATGATGTTAATGACATCATCGCTAAGAAAAATAAAGAATAGAGTAAGAGGTAGAGTAATCATAGCTACACCTCTCCATATCTTATAGTTAGATTCACTGTTTGCAAAAAGATTCTTTCTTCCTATGAACATACCAAGCATAAAAAGTGCAGGAGCCTGGAAAAATCTGCCTTTGTACCAACTCCATAAATAAACGGCAAGCTTTCCGTTAGTAAAGTTCCCCTTGGCCATATCAATAAATGAGTCTCCTCCTTGAGTCACAGAGGCTAAAGAAAAATATTCATAATAACCTATCTCTTTAGGGAAATAAGAGGAATCTATTAAAGAATAAATAAACTGCGAAAGAAATACCGGTTGAATAAATAACACTACAGCCACCAACATCAACCATTTGTTAGAAAGACGGCATACAGGCAGTATGGCAAGCCCCATGAGGGCATACATATTGAGGATGTCTCCCTGATAGAAAATAGTATTGAACAGCCCGAACAGCAGCAAAAGAAAGAGTCTCCATAAAAACCTCAATCGGAAATCGTACCCCTTGGCAGCTTGCTTGGAATCCATCAGATTGAATGTAAAACCGAATAACAGAGCAAATATTGCGTAAGATTTTCCTGAAAAAAGAAACATAACAACACCAAAGATCACACTATCCAGACCCTTCATCCATAATGGAAGATCAGAGGGCAAATAATAAAAATCAAAGTGTTCCAGATTATGCAGCAAAAGAATCGAGACAATGGCGAAGCCGCGCAAAGCGTCAACAAAATCCACTCTGCCGTCTACGTTCATCCTCTTTGCTTCGTTATTAAATACATTTTCCATAAATTAGGCTTATTAGTTAATTTTTATATACCCCTAGAAAATAGCTTCATTATCTGAGTTCCACTGATTTAAGAACCTTCTCCAACTATCAGTTATCTGAATCCAGAATTTTCTTTATTTCTACATCTGTTTCATAGAGTTTGTCACGACAGATCTTGATTAACTTTTGAGCCTCTTTCAAGTTATCTCCTATCACATCAATACTCATTTTATTGTCTTCAATCTGTGAAACAATCTCTTCGAGTCGCTTCATTGCCTCTTCGTACTTCATATTATTGTTTTTTTTACTGTCATTTGAAATTTACTACCTCACTCTCAACCGTACCATCTGCAAAACGGCTTTTCAGACGATCACCAGGTTTAAGATTAGATACGCTTGTCACCACCTTTCCATCAAGAAGTGTTATGGAATAACCGCGTCGTAGTATCTTTTCCGGATCAACAGACTGCAGACTCTTCTCCATCAATTCAAGTCGATGAAACTGACCGGTAATAATGTTCTGCATTCCGAGTGAAAGACGCAGCTGCAAGCTACTGCCTGTATACGTCTGTTCAGAAACTATTCGCTTCGCCCCACCTAACGCCTTTTCCTTCAACAAACCTATCTTTCTTTCCTGTCCCGCCTTCAATACAGCCAGTAACGACGGAAGTTTCTGCGACAAAAGTGAAATGCGATGTTTCTCACTCTCCATTCTGACACCGACAGCATCTGATAAACGCTTAGTCAGACTGTCAAATTTTGACGCGCTATCAGCAACAAGGCCAATCAATAATTCAGCTGCAGCAGTCGGGGTCTTCACTTTTGTATTGGCCACAACGTCAATGACAGTATAGTCTCTCTCATGACCGATACCGGTGATGACAGGCAAAGGGAAATTTGCAATATTCATCGCAAGGTTATAAGAATCAAAGCAACTCAGTTCACTGACAGCTCCTCCTCCCCTAATAATTACCACCACATCCCATAGATCAGCACATAATGCAATACTATTCAACGCATCGATTACGCTCTGTTCAACATTATCGCCCTGCATCACAGCCGGGAAAAGTTTATAGTAGAATTTGAATCCGTAAACATTGTTATTCAGCTGGTTACAGAAATCACCGTAACCTGCTGCCGTAGGCGAAGAGACAACAGCAATACGCTGAGGAACAGCCGGAATAGCCAGTTCCTTATTCAGTTCCAAGACCCCCTCCGCTTCCAGACGTGCCAAAATCTCCCTACGACGTCGGGCCATATCTCCCATAGTGTATGTCGGGTCAATATCCGACACAACCAACGAATAGCCAAAGACCTCATGAAAAGAAACATTGACCTGCAAGAGAACATTCAATCCCACAGCTAGTGCCAATCCTGTCTCTTGTTCAAAAAACGGCTTTAAACGCTGAAAAGTAGAGTTCCAGATATTAGCTTTCGCTTTTGCAATAAAACCTGTTCCCGAAGGACTTTTCTGCACTAATTCCAAGTAGCAGTGGCCATTATAAGCCACTGACAAACTGCTAATTTCAGCCTGGACCCAGTAGGCAGTACTCATTTCGTACTGCAGAGTACTCTTTACCAAGCCGTTGAGTTCAAATAATGTTATGGATTTCATTGGTATTAATATATTGATTTATTCCTCTTTGCGAAGAAATTATTGCTCCTCCCATTACCACGTCTCCACGATAGAAGACAGCAGACTGTCCCGGCGTCACAGCCGATGCCGTTTCAAGAAAACGTACCATAAGACGTTGTTCTCCCGAGACAACCTCTAAACGACAGGGAATGGCACGGCTGCGATATCTGATTCTTACAGAAAGACCTCCCTCCTGTGGCAGGCTTCCCTCTGACATGCCTACAAACTGCTGAGACTCAATAAACATAGAACACGTCTCCAATTGTTCCGGCTGTCCAAGCATAACAGTATTCTTTTCAGCGTTAGTACGCAGTACATACACCGGCTTGCCAAACGCAACAACCAAACCCTTTCGCTGTCCTATTGTATAAAACGGATATCCTTTATGAGTGCCAATTACCTTACCTTCGGCATCTACAAATTTTCCGGGACCTATTCTGTTATCAATATCGGGAATACGCGTTTTAAGCAAATCACGGTAATCCTTCTCGATGAAACATATCTCCATGCTTTCAGTATCATGGGATTTCATCTCAAATCCATTATCAGCCAAGTACCTACGAACTTCACCCTTTGTCTTATCTCCTAAAGGGAATAATGTACGTTTCAAAACATCCTGTCCCAGACGCCATAAGAAATAACTCTGATCCTTGGCAGTATCTACGCCCCTAGCAACAAAAGCCCACCCTTCCGAACTGACAATTCGGGCATAATGTCCGGTTGCAATATACTCACAGACTAGTTTATCGGCCCACTTTGCCAAGACATGAAACTTAAACAAAGGATTGCATTCCACACATGGATTGGGAGTCACACCTACCAAGTATCCGTTCAAAAAAGGAGTAACAACATCTCTTTCAAAAGACTCTCGTTCGTCTACCACATGATGTTCGATATTCAACCTTTGCGCTAAAGATTTGGCTTCGATAACATATCCGGGCATTATCTCACCATCCTCTCCAACTCTCATTTTAGATGGAATATCAACGTTGCGGATTGTCAGACCCACCACCTCATATCCCTGATTAATAAGGATATGACATACTGCGGTACTATCTATTCCCCCACTCATTCCAACTAAAACCCTCCTTTTCATCGCTAAACTTGTTTACGCAAAAGTAGCTTATTTTTCACTTGTATAAAAATTAGAAGTTGAATTATTCCGTACTTTTGCACCATATAAAACGATTTGAAAATGACCGAGTTGAAGACGACATCTGAATTGGGAAGTGAGAAAATAGGCAAACTGTTGATTAAGTATGCCATACCGTCCATAGCAGCTATGTTGGCTTCATCACTTTATAACATTGTTGACCGCGCTTTTATCGGGAAAGGAGTAGATGCATTAGCTCTATCCGGACTTGCCGTTACTCTTCCGCTCATGAATCTATCGGCGGCTGTCGGCTCCTTAGTAGGTATAGGTTCATCCACCATGATTTCCATCAAACTGGGACAGAATGATAACCGCAACGCTCAGATTATTTTCGGCAACTCTGTGACACTGAATACCATCATCGGAATTGTTTTCGGCCTAATTTTTCTCATTTTCTTAAATCCAATACTTACTCTATTCGGAGCTACTGCCGCAACCATAGAGTACGCTCGTAGCTATATGGCCATTATCCTGATAGGTAATGTTTTCACGCATCTATATTTCGGTCTAAACTGCATACTACGTTCCACCGGCCATCCTCGTTCAGCCATGATAGCAACAATAAGCACTGTGTTCCTGAACACCTTTTTGGATTATCTCTTTATAATAGTATTTCATTGGGGCATACAGGGTGCAGCCATTGCGACCATCCTTTCACAGGTTCTTGCACTTATCTGGCAGTTGTACAAATTAAGTGATAAAAAAGAACTTATACATCTGCAACGGGGAATTTTCCGTCTCAACCCGGAACTTGACCGTCGCATGCTTACCATTGGGCTCTCCCCTTGTCTAATGAATGCCGCCAGTTGTTTGGTCGTGTTGCTTATTAACCGAAAACTGTTACAATACGGAGGAGATTATGCCATCGGTGCTTACAGCATAGTAAACAGTTTCCTATTCGTTATGGTTATGATAGTCATGGGGTTCAACCAAGCCATGCAACCTATCGCAGGCTATAACTGGGGAGCAGGGTTACATGACAGAGTACTTAAAGTATTAAAGATAACCATTCTGTTAGGTACCATAGTTACAACAGGTATATTCCTAGTCACACAATTCGCTACAATACCTTGTATCAGAGTTTTTACCAATGATCCTAGATTGACCGAAATAGCCGCTGAAGGCATGCATTTAGTATTTATAATGGCTCCTTTAGTAGGTTTCCAGATGGTTACAGGAAACTTTTTCCAGAGCATAGGTCTGCCCGGTAAATCCATTCTTATGTCTCTTTCAAGGCAGTTGTTAATATTAGTACCATGTCTTATCATTATACCTAATTATCTCGGGATAAAAGGAGTATGGATAAGCATGCCCATTTCAGACGGGCTGTCTATAATATTGGCATCCATTCTTCTTATCAATCAGATTAGAAAAATCAACAGGTCATTAGACCCTCAAAAAAAATAGTTATGGGAAAACATTATGCAATCAATTTAGCCCGCCAAGTAGGAAGCGGAGGTCATGCGGTAGCAGATGTTATAGCAAGGAGGTTAGACATTAATATGTATGACAAGCAGATTCTTGCTGAAGCAGCAAAAGACTCCGGTATAGATACCAAGTATTTCGCCCAAGTTGAAGACTCTCCTATCAAACGAAATATCCTCAGTAATTTTATTTTGGGATTTTCCAGCTCCATTCCTTCAAGCAATTTCATTGACAGTGACACTCTTTTCAAGTTTCAAAGTGATTCAATCCGAACCATACATAACCGTGAAGATTGTGTCTTTGTAGGAAGATGCGCCGATTATATACTTCGTGAAAGCGATATGTGTGCAAATTTCTTCATATCGGCAAATATGGAAGACAGAATCCGCTGGATGATGCTTGACTGTAACTGCGACGAGAAAAAAGCCATTGAGATGATTAATGACAATGACCGCCATCGCGCCGCTTACTACAATTATTACACAGGACAAAAATGGGGCTATGCGGGTATATATGATCTATGTCTGAACACGTCTGTCATTGGAATTGAGCACTGTGCAGACTTGATTATCGAAACCACCTTCCACAAACTGAATATTCAGAACCAATGAAACGTATTGGAGTAATATCGGACACCCATGGATATTGGGATGAAAGGTACAAGAAATATTTTGCCCAGTGCGATGAAATATGGCATGCCGGAGATATCGGATCCTACAGTATTGCCAAGCAACTCAATGAAATAGCATTATTACGCGCTGTCTACGGAAATTGCGACGGTTATGATATACGAAGCGTTTTCCCGGAAATCAACCGTTTCAAAGTTGAAGACGTTGAGATAGTAATGAAACATATAGGAGGTTCACCCGGCCATTACGATAGCTCAATCAAATCCCAACTGTATCAAAACAGACAAAATCTTTTCGTATGCGGACATTCTCATATACTTAAGGTACAGTTTGACAAAGACTTGAATATGTTATTTATTAACCCCGGGGCAGCAGGCCTGCAAGGTTGGCAGAAAGTAAGGACGTTAATACGGTTCACTATTGACGGAAATAAATTCAAAGACCTTGATGTAATTGAGATAGAACGCGGGACAAAACATATAACAGAATAATAAAAATTA
>CAZYFO010000071.1:0-8798 GCA_964646955.1 uncultured Bacteroidaceae bacterium
TTTTTTTGTTTTCGGTTTGATTTAGAAAATTTGAGAAAAATTGCATATCTCAAAAAATATCGCGAATATTGCAACGTCGTTGTAAATGTATTCCAGTCAATGTTTTACTATATTAAAAATAAATTATTAGAATGGTTATGAGAAATGTTATTGTAAAAGCTGCAAACAAATCTGTGTTCTCCATTGGCCTGCTTACGGCATGTGTACTGTCCTTTTCTTCTTGTGACAGAGAGGACGATGGTGGTGGTGATGATATCGGTTTACCGACTAGCATTTTCTCTAACGTTAATACCATTACCGGTGCTTTTTCAGTCGAATTCAATGTGGAATACAGCGCTTCCGGTTTTAAGAAGCTAGTTCAGGATTATTCTGTGCCTTCTGAATTTGGTGTTTTGGTATGTATTGATGGGACTCCATCGATTGATAATTATAAGTATAAACTCAGTACCTGGCAACTAAATCCTGATAGTACAACATTTACCGTCAAAAAAAATAATATACAATCAAACACAACTTACAATTATATTCCTTACATAAAGTCAGGAGTTAATTATTACTATGGAGATTCGGCACAATTTTCAACAAATAATCCCGATATTAATATGTTGGTATCTGTTGGTTCTACTTCACTTTTTTGGGCAAAAGTAAAATATGATTGTTCTGGTTCGGATTGTGCTTCAATAAATAATTATGGAGTGGCTTATTCTGAGAATAGGAATTACGTTTCCAATTCAGACAGTCTGGATTATGCTAAATGCTTAAGATTAAATAGTTCAACTAAAAACGATAGCATCAAATTTATAAACCTATCATCGAATACTATTTATTATGTAGTGTCTTATTCCAAAGTTGGATCAGAGTGTTTTATTAGTGAGGTAAAGGAATTCACAACCAAAGAAGTTGTAGCTTCATCTGATGCCGTTGATTTAGGTTTATCAGTGAGATGGGCTTCTTGTAACCTTGGCGCAACGAAACCCGAAGAATTTGGCGACTATTATGCGTGGGGTGAAACTTCTACAAAAAGCGATTACACACCTAGTACTTGCATATACAATAACATATCATTTTCAACTCTTCAGAGTCAGGGGGTGATTGATGCTAATGGCAATTTGACTTCGGCTTATGATGTTGCCAGAAAGAATCTGGGTGGTACATGGCGCATTCCAACTTCTTCAGAACTTAGTGAGTTGTGTAACGATTGCGATTGGAAAAAATACACCCTGAATGAAGTGGTAGGTTATCTGGTAATTGGTCCAAATGATAATTTTATTTTTCTTCCTGTTGCCGGTGTCCGCTACAGTAATACTCCGGTTCGCGACATTGGTAATTATGGCTTTTATTGGGGCTCTACAACAACCTTTATTGACTATGAATACTCGAGCGCACTGAGTTTAACCCTCAAAGATGTAGAAATTTATTCAATGGATAACCATCACATGAGGTTCTTCGGTCACTCGATTCGTCCTGTCAAAGAATAAGTTCCAAACGTAACACATCATATAATATGCAAAAGTGGCAATCATTGTATATTATATGATGTGTTGTTATTTCATTCCCGCGGTTCAGATCAGGATTTTTTTCTCTTTTAGAATGCCGTAGAAGGTTTCTTTGTAGCCGTCGGAGATGGGTATCAGCATCCTCTTATGCAGGTTCTTGTCTTTTAATGAATAATTGGATAAATAATTGCATATATAAAAAAATATCGCTAGCATTGCACCGTCGTTGTGTATCTATTCTAGCCAGTGATTTTTTTTTAACACAAATATAAAAGCAATTATGAGAAATGTTATTGTAAAAGCCGCAGACAAATCTGTGTTCGTTATTTGCCTACTTATGGCATGTGTATTTTCCTTTTCTTCTTGTGGGAATGATGACGGTGGTGACGGTGACGGTTCTTCATCGACAAGCATTTTGTCAATCGTCGATACCTCTATCGATGTTTTTTCTGTTGAAATCAATGTGAAATTCAGCGCTGCTAATTTAGAGAAACAGGTTCCGGATTCACCTCAGCCTTCTGAATTTGGTGTTTTGGCAAGTGTTGACTGTACTCCATCGATTGAAAATTGTGAATTCAAACTCTGTACCAGCCGTCTAAATCCGGATAACACAACGTTTACTGTCAGAGACGATTATTTTAAATCGAACACAACATACAATTATGTTCCTTATATAAAGGTAGGAGATAATTATCTCTATGGAGAGGCGGGAAATTTCAAAACAAAAGCAGCCGATGTTAATTTGTCGATGTACGTTGGTTCTGTTTCACTTTTTGAGGTGAAGCTAAAATATGAATGTACCGGTTCAGATTATGATAATATAGACAGGTTTGGAGTGTTTTATTCCAGGAATATAAGTTATGTTTCCAATTTAGACAGTTTGCCTAAGGCACAAAATTTTGTGATTCAAATTAGTAAGTTAAACGATAGCATCACATTGGCAGGCCTATCACAAAATGCAACATATTATTTGGTGTCCTATGCCAAAGTTGGATCTGAATATTTTTTAGGTGAAGTAAAGAGTCTCAAAACAAAAGAACTTATATTTCAGGAAGGTGCCGTAGATTTAGGTTTATCAGTGAAATGGGCTTCATGTAACTTAGGTGCAACAAGACCCGAAGAATATGGTGACTATTATGCATGGGGTGAAACCACCCCAAAAAGCAATTTCATAGATAGTACCAGCATATTTTATCAAAAATCAGTTACAGATATGTGGTATATGGGGGTCATAAATGAAGATAATTATTTAAATCCGGCCTATGATGCTGCCACACAGAAATTGGGAGCTCCATGGCGCATGCCTACTTCTGCAGAAATTAATGAGTTGTTTGCAAAGTGTCGTTGGGTTAAATACTATGTGAATAATGTGAATGGTTATCTGGCATTTGGTACTAATGGAAATTATATTTTTCTTCCTGCTTCGGGGTATCGCGTTGGAGATAGTGCTCCCCTTGAAGGTAGTTTGGTCTCCAGTTGGGGTTGCGAAATATTAGAATTAGAAGTAGGAGGAGCATACAACTATTCAAGCAATGTATATATAGATGTAGAAGCACAAGAATTCTCACCATCAACATATTTAATTATGTGGGCAGGAGCTCCGGTTCGTCCTGTCACTAAATAAGCATCGGATGTGACGTAGATAATAATTTTTTGTTGGTTGCCGGATTGTGGGGATGCTGCAATATCCTACAATCCGGCACTTTTTTCAAACTCGCTCTGACTCGGGGACTTTCATAGTTTTCGGGCCTATTAAAAAAAATGAGTTAATTTTGAATGGAATCAGAAAAATCGTAGTCTAAATGTTCAAACGATTGTTTTCCTAGCAGATGAATAATTTGGAATTTGAATTCACAAAAATGGTCAGGGAGTATCGAAAGAGTATCTATTCGATATGCTATTTCTTCTCTGAAAATCCGACAGATGTAGAAGACCTTTTCCAGGAGGTGTTGGTCAATCTATGGAAAGGTTTTCCTAAGTTTCGCGGTGACAGCAGTTTAAAGACTTGGATATGGCGTATCAGTCTGAATACCTGCTGTTCGCTGCAGCGAAGGAACAGCAGGAATGTACCAACCATTCCGCTGGCTATCGACAAGGATCTGTTTAGTGAATCAGACCAGGAGGGCCGACAGGTGAAGATGCTGTATGACAGGATCAACAAGCTGGAGGTGTTTGACCGTGCCATTATTCTTCTGTGGTTGGAGAGCATGAGTTATGATGAAATTGCAGCTATTGTGGGTATTACGACAGCGTCTGTTACAAGCAGATTATTTCGTATCAAGGAGCAGCTGAAATCAATGTCTAATAATTAAAACTTTGGGCTATGAATGAAGATAATATGAATCTCAATGAACTTGAAGAACTGAGAGAGAGTTATCATCTGATGGATGAAAAACTGGATGGCCAGGAGATCGTGACCCCTGAGCAGATACGTGTGGTGATAGAGAAGAAGGTGACGCTGCTTAAGTCCGGACTGATGCATTTTTTAATATGGATATATGTAATTGGTTTTCCGCTGATTACTGTAGTTATACACTTTACAAGCGGTCTCTCAAACCTGGCTTTGTGGATAGTTGGCATCTACACCCTTGTAGGTATCGGAATAAATGTATTCCTGTTGTGTAAGGTAAGCCGCAAGGATTTTGTAGAGCTGGATATGAATACTCTGATGCATAAGGAGAAAAGATTCAGAAGGACCTATCTGTCGTTGCTTGTAATAACATGCGTGTTCTGGATTGTATTTGCGTTTGCGTTTGTAAGTATTACATATGGTATTATTTTGATTGTTTTCTTATTGCTGCTTGATATACCCAGATTCTATCAGAAACTGGTCCAGAGTTTCAAGACAGGTCTGCAAGAAAAGTATGAGACAACACCCACACTATTAGGCCGTATTGGAAAGATTGTATTGATAGCAGTGATTATATTATGCTTGGTTATTTTAGTTGCCATTTTAACCCTTTATATTATTGCCTTCTTCAAGACCTGATTTGGTCCTAAGCCTTAATGTAACTCTTTGATGATTTGTCATCTACTAACTGCTATTCCATGCGTGACAAAAACGGCGTAAAATACTACGCATGCGTGGAGAGTGATTTTAGACGAACTATTAGCATTTAGATGCTTATCATACAAATTCTAATTAATATTCCATTGGAAACCTGTTCTGTTGGATTTTATATTGGATTGTTTGATTATATAAATAAAAGCGATATCTTTGTTATGACAAAACGGTCGAATTGTGCGACTGAAGTTTCAGAATAAAATTAATTGCAATTATGATAATAGAAAGAAGAGAATACATAGAGCAATTGCTTTCAAAACAATGGAACGGAAGAGTCAAGATTATAACGGGTATAAGGCGTTCAGGCAAATCATTTTTATTGTTTACTCTCTTTAAAAACCGATTGATTGAAGAAGGAATACGAATGGACGATTTTGTTGAGGTGGCACTTGACAGGAGATCGGATATAATATACCGTAATCCAAATCTATTATTTGATTATATAATTCAGCGAACTACAGACTCAAATAGAAAATTCTATGTGTTTATTGATGAAATACAATTATCGTATAAGGTAAAGAATGATGATGTAGACGAAGCTTTAGTGCCTGAAGAAGATCGAGAGATGTTATATACGACTTTTTATGATATTTTGAACGATCTAATAGCACGTCCAAATCTTGATGTATATGTAACAGGCTCTAACTCAAAGATGCTTTCAAAAGACATTGTTACAAATTTTCGTGATCGCGGTTCTGAAATAAAAGTCTACCCACTTTCATTTGCAGAGTATTTGTCCATAAATAAAAAGGAAAAAGCGGATGCTATGGAAGAATACCTTATGTATGGTGGTATGCCTTTGGCCGTTTTGGAAGATGATGAGAAAGAAAAACGTAAATACTTGCAGGGACTTTTCAATAATGTGTATATTAAGGATATTGTGGAACGATATAATCTGAAAAATGATATTATATTGGGTGCTTTGGTTGATGCTTTATCATCATCTGTTGGTTCATTGACAAATCCCAATAAATTAGCAAATACAGCCGGCTCTCTCATGGGGCAAAAACCTTCTAACGTTACTGTCAAAAATTATTTGGATTATGTTGAAGACGCTTTTCTTTTCCAAAGTGCAAGGCGATGGGATGTAAAGGGGCGTAAGTATTTTGATCAGATTCAGAAGTATTATGCAATTGATCTTGGTATAAGGAATGCAAGATTAAATTTTCGTCAACAAGAACGTTCACATTTAATGGAGAACTTGATTTTTAATGATCTTGTTCGTAGAGGATATTCTGTTGATATGGGTATAGTCGAATTGACTCGTGTTATAGATGGTAAACGTAAACAGTCTCAATATGAGATTGATTTTGTGGTGAATGTGGGAAATGATAAAGTATATATTCAGTCGGCATTAAATGTAGATACTCCAGAGAAAAAGGCTCAGGAAACCTTTTCTTTGAGAAACACTGGTGATTTTTTTCGCAAAATCGTTGTCCTGGATGGTAATCGTAAACTGTGGACTGACGAAGATGGAGTTATATATGTTGGAATAATCCCGTTTTTATTGGAGGATGTTATTCTTGAAGTGCTGGGATAGAGGGCTACAACTACTTCGTTAATTATGATTTGCCGAAATTCTGGTGCAGAGTCAGGACGGTGAGATAGTACTTCTGCCGGCGTTGCCTTCTGTAATGGCAAACGGCTCTTTCAAGGGCCTTTGCGTACGCGTAGGTGCTGAAATCGATGCTACCTGGTCTGATATTGAAGTCTGCAGGTCATCTCAGAGACATCCAACGTTAATCTTTTTCACCTCGGTTGGCCATCCTTTGTTTTTATCATACAAGTTTAAATTAATATTCCATTGGAAACTTGTTCTGTGGGAAAATAATCATTACTTTTGTGACGTTATTTCTTTTGAGTAATATTTCCATAGGAAGTTAAAATGTAAAAGTGTATGAGATACTTGATTGTTGGAGGAGTTGCAGGTGGCGCAACAGCAGCTGCACGAATTCGCAGAATTGATGAAGAGGCTGAGATTATAATGTTTGAAAAAGGGATGTATATCTCTTATGCTAACTGTGGGTTGCCGTATTACATTGGCGGAACGATTGCAGAGCGTGAAAAACTCTTTCTTCAGACTCCGGCTTCATTTGGTGGGCGATTTAATATTGATGTCAGGGTGGAGAATGAGGTTCTCTCTATTGACACAAAAGCCGGGAGTGTGAAAGTTCGCAATAGTGATGGTAGTGAGTATATCGAGAGGTACGATAAACTTCTGTTATCTCCGGGGGCTGTGCCAGTGCGTCCGCCATTAAAGGGAATTGATGGCAAGGGTATCTTTACGCTTCGCAATGTTGATGATACTGACAGAATAAAGAATTATGTCATCCGGAACAATATTAAACGGGCAGTGGTTGTTGGCGGTGGGTTTATAGGTCTTGAGATGGCTGAGAATCTGCACCATACCGGTGCAGAGGTAGCAATAGTTGAGATGGGCAATCAGGTTATGGCTCCTGTTGATTTCTCTATTGCATCGCACGTTCATCAGCACCTGCTTCAAAAAGGAGTAGCTCTCTATCTGGAAAAGGGTGTTGAGAGTTTTGAAGAGAGTATAAACGGTATCAATGTAAAGCTGAACAATGGGGAGGTCATCAACACTGATATGGTGATTCTTTCGATTGGCGTCCGTCCTGAAATATCGCTTGCCAAAGGTACTGATATCAAACTGGGCGAAACAGGCGGTATATGGGTTGATGAATATTTACAGACCTCTGTAAAAGATATTTATGCTGTGGGAGATTGTATTGAGTTTCCGCACCCACTCACAGGCAAACCTTATCTGAACTATCTGGCTAACCCGGCTAACCGTCAGGCCCGTATTGTGGCGGATAATATGGTTCTGGGTAATATCACTAAGTATGAAGGTGCTATTGCAACATCTGTTGCAAAGGTGTTTGACCTGACCGTCGCTTCGACAGGCCTTGCGGCGAAACGTCTGAAACAGATGGGTATTGAGTATTTAAGTTCAACCACACACTCTTCATCGCACGCCGGTTATTATCCGGATGCTCTGCCTCTGACAATCAAACTGATATACGCTCCTTCTGACGGTAAGATTTATGGCGCACAGTGCGTGGGTTATGACGGGGTGGATAAACGTATCGACCAGATATCAGTGCTTATTAAGAATGGCGGTACGATATATGATTTGATGCGTATTGAACACGCCTATGCTCCTCCATTCTCATCGGCCAAAGACCCAATCGCTATTGCGGGGTATGTGGCAAATAATGTTATAAGTGGTGCGATGCCTGTATTCTCCTGGCGGGATGTTAAGGATTTGGATAGAGATAAGGTTTTCTTGCTTGATGTTCGTACAGCGGCTGAATTTTCGTTCGGAACGATTGAGGGTGCGGTAAATATTCCGCTTGATGAACTGCGTGATAGAATCCCGGAAATTCCAGCCGATAAGGAGATTTACATATTCTGTGCAGTAGGACTGCGAGGCTATCTGGCTCTGAAAATCCTTACGGCACGTGGGTTTAAGAACGTAAAGAATCTGACGGGCGGATATCAGACATACTCTGTTGCAACAGCGCCGATAGTAAATAATAAATACGGTAACTCAGATAACGATAATATAGGAGAGAAGATGACAGACGAGATAAAAACAGTTAAGGTTGACGCGTGCGGATTGCAATGCCCGGGCCCGGTGATGAAGATTAAACAGTCGATGGATTCTCTAAACGAGGGTGAGCGGGTTGAGATTGTTGCGACCGATGCTGGTTTTGCCCGTGATGTTGAGGCTTGGTGTCGAACTACAGGTAATAAATTTATATCAAAATCAGAAGATAAGGGTAAATATACTGTTCTTGTAGAGAAGGGTGCTCCAAAAGCGTGTAGTTTAATTACTTCGTGCGATGGAAAGGCAAAGACTTTGATAATGTTCAGTGACGATCTTGATAAAGCTCTTGCAACTTTTGTACTTGCAAATGGAGCGGCTGCAACGGGTCACAAAACAACTATATTTTTTACGTTCTGGGGGCTTAACGTAATTAAAAGAACAGCCAAACCAAAGGTTGAAAAGGATATTTTCGGTAAAATGTTTGGCCTGATGCTTCCTTCAAGCTCACTGAAATTACATCTATCGAAAATGAGTATGTTTGGCATTGGTGATCGTATGATGCGCCATATTATGAAACAAAAAGGGATTGATTCGCTTGAGTCTTTAAGACAACAAGCCATAGATAATGGAGTTGAGTTTATTGCGTGTCAGATGTCGATGGAGGTTATGG
>CAZYFO010000072.1:0-8786 GCA_964646955.1 uncultured Bacteroidaceae bacterium
ATTGTTATATATGTAATTGTCAAGTCAAAATATTGACAAATAGAGCCATTATTATTGAAGATTTTGACTAAATTGCGCGGATTTTGGTATCAATGATGAATGTAAGTCAATTGACTAACCTAATATATTGGACTATAGATAATTAATTATTAATATTTTACTATTATTCTTGTTATGAGAAAAGTGTTAAGCTTATTTGTCGCTTTATTTGCGTTCGTTACCATGGCATATTGCGATGAGAGTAAGGATTATAAGTATCCTTTCCAAAATCCGAGTTTATCAAATGATGAGAGAGTTGAGAATCTAATGTCTCTTCTTACTCCTGAAGAGAAAGTCGGATTGATTATGAATAAGTCTATTTCGGTTGATAGGCTTGGTATTCCTTCATACAACTGGTGGAGTGAGGCTTGTCATGGAGTTCGTCAAGGTGGATACACCGTATATCCTCAGCCGATCGGTATGGCAGCTTCCTTTGATCCGCAAATGATGTACGATGTATTCTCGACTGTATCTGATGAAGCTCGTGCTAACTGGAACAGGTCAAATCATGACATTTTTAATGTAGCCATGGGTGCGAATTATGTTCCGGGAAATCCAGAGTTGACTTTCTGGTGTCCTAATGTCAACATTTTCCGTGATCCAAGATGGGGACGTGGTCAAGAGACTTGCGGTGAGGATCCTTATCTAATGTCAGTTATGGGTGTTCAGACTGTAAAAGGAATGCAGGGAAATGATAAGAGATATTACAAGACTCATGCTTGTGCCAAGCACTATGCAGTTCATAGCGGTCCGGAGCCTCAGCGTCACAGATTTGATGTAACAGTATCCATGAGAGATCTTTGGGAAACATATCTGCCGGCTTTCGAAGCATTGGTTGTTGAAGGTAATGTACAGGAAGTGATGTGTGCTTATCAACGTTATGAAGGAGAACCTTGCTGTGCAAGTGATAGACTTCTTACTGATATTCTACGTAATAAGTGGGGTTATAAGTCATTAGTAGTTACTGACTGTGATGCCATAAAAAACTTCTTTAACAAGAATCAGCATGGTACTCATCCTGATGCAGTATCGGCTTCTGTTGATGCTGTTCTCTCTGGTACCGACTTAGAGTGCGGTATGAGCTTTATGTCACTTGTAGGTGGCGTTAAGGATGGACTTATCAAGGAATCAGATATAGACATAGTTCTTCGCAGAGTTCTGAAATCACGTTTTGAATTGGGTATGTTTGACCCGGCAGAGATGTTGCCATGGGCAAACTTGGGTGAAGATGTTATCAGCAGTGAGTCAAACGATCGTTTAGCTGTTCAGTCAGCACGTGAGTCTATGGTTTTGCTGAAAAACGATAATAACGTCCTTCCTCTTTCCAAGGATATTAAGACAATTGCTGTAGTCGGTCCTAATGCCGATGATGCAAGTATGCTTAATGGTAATTACGGTGGTACTCCTACAGAAGAACATACTCGTACTTTGTTGGAAGGTATAAAGAAAGCTGTTCCTAATGCGAATGTTATATATCAGAAAGGTTGCGAACTGACTGATGAATATATCACTACATACTTTATGGGTGATTTCAATGAGGGCAAGGGCCTTTATGTTGAGTTCTTTAATAACACTCAGTTTGAAGGCGAACCTGCCGTTAAGAATTATTATGAGACAGTCAACTTCAGCACTTTTGGTGCATATAACTTTGCTGACGGAGTTGAGAAGAATGATTTCTCAGTTAGAATAACCGGAAAATACGTTTCATCTTTTACCGGTAACATGAGCTATAGTGTTAGCTCTGACAACGGTTTTGTACTTACAGTAAATGGTGCAGTTGTTGAAGAGGTTAAGGGTGGTGCTGGTCAACAACAGCGTGGATTCGGCGGATTCGGTCGTCGTGGTGGTGCTGGTGCCAACCTAAAATCATTCCCTGTAGAAAAGGGTAAGACTTACGATGTTAAGGTAGAATATGTAAGAGGTACCGGTAACTTTGCTACGTTGAATGCTCAGTTCTGCGAGAGAAAACTTGCTGAATTTACAGAACTTGCTCAGTCATTGAAACAAGCTGATGCCATTATCATGATTGGCGGTATTTCTGCCAGCATGGAAGGTGAAGGCGGTGACCGTGCAGATATTGAACTCCCAATGGTTCAGCAGAGACTGCTTACTGCTTTGCATTCAACCGGAAAACCCGTTATCATGGTTAGCTGTTCCGGATCTGCTATCGGCTATGGAAGTGTAGAAAATCAGTATGATGCACTTATTCAGGCATGGTATGGTGGACAGGGTGGTTCTGAGGCTCTTGCCGATATTATCTTTGGAAACTACAATCCTTCAGCAAAACTTCCTGTAACTTTCTACTCATCAACAGCTCAGTTGCCTGATTTTGAAGATTACAGCATGGAAGGACGTACCTACAGATATTTCAAAGATAAACCATTATATGCTTTCGGTTATGGCCTTAGCTATACAACATTCGAATACGGTACAGCCAAATTGTCAAAATCCAAGATAAAGGCAGGTGCTGAAGTTGTAGTGACAGTTCCTGTTACAAACAGCGGTTCAAGAGACGGTGATGAGGTTGTTCAGATTTATGTAAAGAGTCTGGATAATCCGTTAGCTCCTATCAAGTCTTTGAAGGGCTTCCAAAAGGTTAATATTGCTGCTGGTGCAAAAACTAAGGTTAAGATAACTTTGGGTGCTGATGCCTTTGAGTATTATGATGAGGCTGTTGATGGCCTATCAGTTAAACCGGGTAAATATCAGATCCTTTATGGCTCTTCTTCACGTGATGAAGACTTGAAAGCTTTGGATTTCGAAGTTCTATAAACAATACGGTCAATAAAGAAGCCGATGCAGACATATTGTTTGCATCGGCTTTTTTTATCGACTGTTGTTGAAATTAACCGAACAATTTATTAATCAAGTCCGTTCTGCCAATACGCCGTAGTTCATTGATAATCTGATTCCGTTGAGCAGGCTCATACCAAAAGAAAAACTGACGTTGTGCCAATTTCTCGTTCTGAGAATGGGCGGTATATACAGGCTCCATGGTGTATGGGTTTATCCCTGTATAGAAGATCTCAGTACTCAATGTCATTGGAGTAGGAGTAAAGTCCTGAATTTGTTCAAGATGGAAATTTAACCTTTTGGTAATAACAGCCAGTTCAGCCATATCCTGAGTGCTGCAACCCGGATGGCTGCTTATGAAATAGGGTATTAGCTGCTGATTCAGACCGGCACCACTATTTATTCTGTCAAAAATTTGTTTGAACTGCGTAAATTTCTCGAATGATGGTTTACGCATAAGATTGAGTACACTATCTGAAGTGTGCTCCGGAGCTACTTTTAAACGTCCACTTACGTGTTTGACAATCAGCTCGTTTGCATAATCTATGTGGGAACGGTTGACTTTCTCGTCTTTGTCTCTGTGCAATAGAATGTCGTAACGTATGCCACTACCTATGCAACTTTTCTTGACCCCTTGGACTGAGTCTACAGCCTGATAAATATCAATTAGAGGAGTGAGATCCGTATTTAGGTTAGGGCAGACTTTGGGCATGAGACAAGTGGGCCTTTTGCATTTCTCACATACAGCTTTGTCTCTTCCTTCCATTTTGTACATATTGGCTGAGGGGCCTCCCAAATCGGAAATATAGCCTTTGAAATCAACCATCTGTACTACTTGTCGCACCTCCTTCAGTATACTCTTCTTGCTTCTACTTACAATCTGTTTACCCTGATGAGCAGAGATGGTACAGAAGGAGCAACCTCCGAAACATCCGCGGTGAATATTGATAGAGTGACGAATCATCTCATATGCAGGAATGCGTTTTCCCGTATATCTAGGGTGTGGCAAACGAGTGAATGGCAGGTCGTATACTGCATCCAACTCTTCCGAAGTCATTGTTTCGTATGGAGGGTTCATTACAGCATAACGGTTATCTATCTGCTGAATGATTCGGTTGGAGACGATTTTATTGGACTCCTCCTCAATGATTTTAAAGTTTGCAGCCTGAGAGCGTTTATCCTTGAGGCAATCGGAGTGTGAAGCTAATAAAAGGTCCTTGTCTGTTATCCCATCGGGTATCCCTTCCTTTTGGCATAGAAAACCTATCTGAGGTTGTCTTTTGATATACTCTTTTGCCTCAATGCCGTGCTCCATTATCGCTTTTGCCACCGCAGTGATGGGCTTTTCTCCCATTCCGTAAATCAGATAATCGGCCTTGCTGTCAACCAATATGCTGGGACGTAGCCGGTCCTGCCAATAATCGTAGTGAGTCAGTCTGCGCATTGATGCTTCGATGCCGCCAAGTACTACCGGAACATCTGGAAATATCTTTTTAAGTGCTTGCGTATAGACTATCGAAGGGTATTCCGGCCGGCCGGTATGTCGTCCGTCAGGAGTATAGGCATCTTCTGACCGTAGTCTTTTTCCGGCAGTATAACGATTAACCATTGAGTCCATACAGCCTGCAGTAACACCAAAGAATAGATTGGGACGTCCCAACTTGCGAAAATCACGCAAATCATCCTGCCAGTTAGGCTGGGGTACAATAGCCACACGTAAGCCTAAAGATTCCAGAACTCTTCCAATTACTGCAGTACCGAAAGAGGGGTGGTCCACATAGGCGTCACCACTGAAGAGAATAACGTCAAGTTGTTCCCATCCTAATTGTTCACACTCTTTTTTTGTGGTAGGAAGCCAATGGTCCATCTATTATTCTTTATTTTCTTCTGTTTGCTGTTCCGGATTTTCAGAACTCCATTTCTCATATAAAGAGAGTAGATTCTGCAATCCGAAAGCTTTCATATCGTTGTGGTAGATGACATCAATACATAGGTCTAATAGATTCTTACTAGCACAGTTGCCTGTCGTCAGAAGTGAACGGATGTTGAGCCGTAGCTTGTCAAGAACCAACTCGTTAATAATTCCGTTACTATCTATTAAAAACTGAAACAGTGAATACTCTCTGATTGTCAGCAGGTTTTCTTCGGAAATAGATATGAATCTAGTTCCGGATTTATTCGCTTGAATGTTGTACATAACTTTTAGTTTTTTATTCAACAAGATATTTTATAAATGAACGCATCACTTTGTTTCGTGATTGTTCATCGACAATACTCTCCAAAGGAAATCCCAATGTGATGCACCTGTAGTCATTCCCTTCATATCCTACTCCGGCACAGAAAGGGCCATTATCATACTTCAATATGGATTTTGCAGTTCCAATAGGTAAGATTACGTCCGGATGTACTACGCTATAATTATCGGAATCTGCAACCCTTCTAATCTCAAAATTAATCTTTTGTCCAATTATATTATTCTCTTTCGGATTATTTATTGTCCCAACCCAATTGTATTTTAGTTTCTCGTTTATAAATAAACTGTCCTGAGAGGTGCTGATCATGTCTATTCCAATGTATGCTCCACTTGTAAGAAGTCTGCCTCCCCCATTGAGATAATCAGTCAATTCCATCTGCAAGGAATTGGAAAAAGTTGAATAATCATTATTAAGTATTGTATCCGACGAGCTCCTTTTTTGTAGCCCCATTATAAGGTCAATCATGATGTAGTCATCCAATTCGATATCACCGCTTTCTACCGCTTCCCTGCTACATGATACAAACGACACTTCTTCGGATGAGACAATCGCTTTTCCATGTATGTACGGATAGTTGAATGAGTTTCCGGCAATCACTCTTCCATCGTATTCATCACCGCTAACACCAAGAGACGATTCCTCATTCAAGCCAATGTCTTTCCTATCGAAGTTCTGTTGAATGCCGCAAAATATTGGAGATTTTATATAAGAGACCCCCGGATCGGATAACAAATCAAATCCTAGGGTAGAATCCGTCTCTATGGCTTCCGGTCCACTCAGACGCTGGAATCCATTGACTATGAGAATAAAATTCTTGTTGGTCTTTGAGATATAAGCCGAAAGTGTCTCAGACGGAAAACTCTCGCCTCCGGCATTTACTGCCGTCACCTTAAATCTGTAAATATGTCCCGGAATAGGATGAAAATCGAAATAGGGGTGAGTTATATGTTTGCCGTTGTCAAAACCCTCATCGTCAATAGCGGTATATAATATATAACTTTCGGCGATAGCATTGGGCTCCAATGGGTCAGCCTTAGGCTTCCATGTCAGTCTAATTGATCCTTTATCGGCATCTTCTTTTATCATGAAATGATGAACAGGAAGCGGTTGAACCACATACTGACGTCCATGCATGAAATTTACATATTTGAGTATGGACTTATATATCGAACGTGAGACAATGAATCTGAAATTAGGATCATAAGCCAATTTCAAATCATAATAGTTTTGATGTGACAAAAGCTCCAGAATCATAGAGGGAACCTGAGGCTCACGGCTCTCGCAATAGTCCTTATCCCAAAGACCTCTTTCAGCCCAGGTACGCCCCGTGGCGTTTTCAATATCTGTTTTGAGTCCGGAAAGAATCATATCCGATAAATCGCGTGATACATCTCTTGATTGTCCCGAGCCTAATAATCCATCTTTATTTTTTGTGGTATATATACCTAATGAACCGATAATACTATCGCCATATCTATATCCGGCATCTGTATGGAGAGAAAAAGAGAGCTCAATGGGCACTCTTGCTCCCTGCATCGAATCATTGAAGACCGATCTGCCTGACAGCCAGTTAGTCATTCTGGGACGAGCCTGAATATCTTCCCTATAATCATCCAATCCGTTATACTTCAAGTATATAGAATCCGGAGCGCCTGAGAATTTTGTATAGTAACGTGCACCCTCCAGATATCTGGCTTTACCGCTTATGCTGTCTCCACGTACCTCATTCCCAAATCCGCCTCCAAATCTGACAGCATCTGCACAGACAATTCCTTTTTGATTGCTTGTATTGTCAAGGGTAACCATACCGTTTGCTCCACGACCCTTTAAAAAGCGGAATGTACCCAAGTAAACCCAAGTACCTCCTCCCATCTGTTGATTTACATGAAAAATAGTCGTTCCACCAGCATGAAAAACAATATATCGGGCATTTGTGACGCTGTTATGATAAGATTGATATGTAACATACACAGCATAATCTCCATCTTCCGGTATTTCAGGAATCCACATACACGAGCCGTTATTCGATGATTTGCCCTCATTAGAGTCGATAACTCTTACCGTAGCATTGTCTGCTTCCTTACATATCCTTGAAGAATCCGCAAAATAACCGGCTCCACTTCTGGTCTGCCATTGTCCTTTTTTATCTGATTCTTCCTGATAATTTGGTTTTTTAGAACCATTATCCTCGATTACACAATTTGTCTGCCAATCTCTTTCGCGTGAGGAATAGACTATTGCACCGGCATTCTCAAGCATAGGGATGAGATACGGGTATGCAAAAGATTGTGTAAGCAGGTCTTCTCTTGTACAAAACAATGGAGGTCTTTGCCATTTCCAACAAGCTGTGTCAATGCTTTCATAATAATAGCCGTGGCTTGGGGTTATGGAAAGATGAATGTTATTTAGCCCTTTTTTTATAGAATATGGTTTTGAAACATTAGTAATCCATGGTTCTCCGTCATAGGCGGTACTATTCCATAACAGATTCTGATCTACTGGAGTCCTTTGATAATTGGGAATCAGGTCCTCTATTTTTCTGCCGTTTGTATAGACAGATATTGAATAATCCGATAACTCAGCAGGAATAGATCTTCTGATTCCTGCGTAAATAGTATCAACTGTCTCATTACGAAACAGCTGATATGAGAAATGTTCGTTAAGAAAAATGTCTATTACTTTTCCACTATAGTTTATTTCTGTCTTGTCGACCTTGAGAGATTTCATATCAATCTCACATGTGTACTGTTTGAAATAGTCTCCAATCTGAGTGCGAATCAGATTGTTTTGGCTCTGCCCGAAGGCGTAGCACACAACAAAAAATGCTAACAGTGTTGCCGGCAGACGTTTACGCATAAGTGAAAAATAATTACTTCTTTAGTTTGCCAAGTTCAGTAATTATCGCATTTATCTTATCATTAAACTCGTTGTAGAGGTTGCTATAGAATTTTTTAGCATTACCCGGCTCGGTATGGTTGATTCTGGAGATGAATTCATCATCTATTTTCAGCAGATCCAGTATTAATTTATCAGCAGCTTCCTTGTCAGTGCCGGGAACGAAGTTTGCATATACCAAACACTCAGTGAAGATATCTCCGATAACATAACCAATCTCTTTTTTCAATTTTCTGCGACTTGCCATAATTAATTATTTTTTCTGGTTAACACTATCAACAAAGATACCTTGAATAGTTGAAACAACATTGTCATTTATTATAAAAAAAAGAGAAATGTGCCATTCTTGCATCACGCAAGTATGGCACACACCTCTTTCTCAAAATGAGATTTGAGCTTTTGTGTAATTTTTTTTGGTATTAGATTGTCATTATTTATTCGTTACAATTTTGATGACAATATTTGCATTTTGAAATCATTGTTTTTTGATGGAAATTAAACAATTATGGCCTTGTTTCATTGGAAGTAATGATCAATGAGATTGATGTTACTATCAGTTGGAATGTTAACGTAGCAACGGTTGTAATTCTGTCTTTTCATAGGTGTTTTTTAATATTTTGTTAATATAAGTGTTGAAAAAGAGCCGCACATAAGACTGATAAACAGCTCATGTCCGACTCCCATAGTGCAAAACTATGTATAGATTTCTGAATAACAAAATAATTGAGGCATTTTTTTTTCGAGTCATAAAGGTTGTTTTTTGAACTATCTTCTATTGATTGAAAAAGAACTTATCTAATGATA
>CAZYFO010000073.1:0-8699 GCA_964646955.1 uncultured Bacteroidaceae bacterium
CATAAATAAAACAAGGTAATATTTCTTGCAGTATTAAAACTTAGTCAAGTTTTAATACTGCAAGAAATGCTTTTTGAGGTACCTCAACATTTCCAATCTGCTTCATACGCTTCTTACCCTTCTTCTGCTTCTCTAACAGTTTGCGTTTACGCGAAACATCACCGCCATAACACTTAGCAGTAACATCCTTACGTACCTGTTTAACAGTCTCACGGGCAATAATCTTTGTTCCGATAGCAGCCTGGATAGCAATATCAAATTGTTGTCTTGGAATCAATTCGCTAAGTCTTTCACACATGCGACGTCCTAAATCATATGCATTGTCCACATGAGTCAGAGCAGAGAGTGCATCTACAGGTTCGCCATTCAAAAGAATATCCAACTTAACAAGTTTTGAAGGTCGATAGCCTGCAGGATGATAATCAAATGAAGCATATCCCTTAGAGATACTTTTCAGCTTGTCATAAAAATCAATTACAATTTCACCAAGGGGTAACTTAAAATACAACTCAACCCTATTTCCAGAAATAAACTGCTGTTTAACAAGTTCTCCCCTTTTATCCAGGCACAGAGTCATAATAGGGCCAATGAATTCCGTGGTTGTAATAATAGATGCATCAATAATAGGTTCTTCGATATGATTAATCAAAGTAAGATCAGGCATCCCACTGGGATTATGAACTTCAATTACGTCACCTTGATTTGTATACACCATGTACTCCACATTTGGGACAGTCGTAATTACACTCATATCAAACTCACGCTCCAAACGCTCCTGAATAATCTCCATGTGAAGAAGTCCCAAAAAACCACAACGGAATCCAAACCCGAGTGCCAATGAAGATTCAGGAGAAAAACTCAATGAAGCATCATTCAACTGAAGTTTTTCTAAAGAAGATCTAAGATCTTCAAACTCATCCGTCTCTATCGGATAAATACCGGCAAACACCATAGGCTTTGACTCTTCAAAACCGGATATAGCCGAACGACAAGGACGCTGCACATGAGTAATAGTATCACCCACCTTAACTTCAGTAGAATTCTTTATTCCTGAAATGATATAACCCACATCTCCAGTAGACATCTTCTCACGGGACACCATGTCTATACGTAGAACACCTACCTCATCAGCATCATACTCTTTACCGGTATTAAAAAACTTAACTTTATCACCGGCATGGATTGTTCCGTTTACTATCTTAAAATACGCTATGATACCACGGAAAGAGTTGAATACTGAATCGAATATCAAAGCCTGCAACGGAGCCTCAGGATCTCCCTGAGGATGTGGTACACGCTCTATTATGGCTTGAAGAATTTCCGGGACTCCCAAACCGGTACGGGCAGATGCACGTATTATGTCGGTTCGTTTGCATCCCAGCAACTCAACTATTTCATCTTCTACCTCATCAGGCATTGCACTAGGCATATCGCATTTATTAATGACAGGGATTATCTCCAAGTCATGTTCGATTGCCATATAGAGATTACTGATAGTCTGCGCCTGAACTCCCTGAGACGCATCAACAACCAGCACTGCGCCCTCGCATGCGGCTATTGAACGAGATACCTCATACGAAAAGTCGACATGCCCCGGAGTGTCAATCAGATTCAAAATATATTTATCGCCATTATACTCATACTCCATCTGAATGGCATGACTTTTAATGGTGATGCCACGCTCCTTCTCCAGATCCATATCGTCCAGCATCTGTCCGGAAGTAATATTGATGGTGTGAGTATATTCCAATAGCCTGTCGGCAAGAGTAGACTTGCCGTGATCTATGTGGGCAATGATACAAAAGTTTCGAATCTTATCCATAGTAACTTATTATGGTGCAAAATTACAATTTATTGAGCGAATAATAAGAAGCGGTTTTGAATTTATACGTTAAATATAGGAACAACTCCACAAAAAAAGAGGACCTCGATATTGTCTATCGAAGTCCTCTTAATTTTATATTCAAAATCACTATGTTATTTCAGTGCGAAGTAATCTTCATCTTCGCCTTCAGTAACATTGATTTTGCCTTCACGAAGCAACCAGCCTAGACCCAAGAAAAACTCCTTGTCTTTCAGCTTAGTAGCTTTCTTGATTTCTTTCTGGGAAAGAGAGTTCCTTCCTTCCAATGCATGCCATATGGCACCTGCATACTCACCAACCGATTCGCTAAACATAGTTTCTATTTTTGATCTAACGCGAAAATAGGATTAAATATCAACAAGGTATTCTACTAATAACTTTAATTAACCTTATTAACTTAACAGATATAGTTATTTAAGACCATCCAGATACTCAGCGAATATTCTCGCTCCCTCTTCCACCATCTTAACACATGGCCTTTTTTTGTAGTAATCTTCAGTCCTAGCTTCCGGAACAGGATCCGTTGAAACCAACGAAGTAGCCTCTGAATCAGTTAAAGAAGTAGAATTGACAATAGGATTCTGCATAGGACGCAATCCAAGAAGCTCGCCGCATATCATTGAACCGTTTCTTTCACGAAACTTGGTTGCCAGCATCTGGACCACCTCATAGTTCAACTTCTTGCCCTCTGCATCTCCGGGAATAGCACTACCACACTGCAAGCCTGCTAGAATAAACATTCCGGAAGCAGCACCGCAGACCTCGCGCATCCTACCTATTCCTGCACCGAAAGAAGCCGATATGAGAAGTGCCTGTTCAGGTGTCAATCCATATAAATCTGCAAAGGCCGCAGTAACTGACTGTGCACAATTATATCCCTGTTTAAAAAGGGCAACTGCTTTTTCTACTCTTTCAGCAGAATCCATATCTATTATTATTCGTCCAAAGGACGCATATTCGTATAAACAGCCTGAACATCATCATCATCTTCAAGACGCTCAACTATCTTTTCAATAGTCTCACGCTGTTCCGGAGTAACATCTTTCAGATCATTAGGAATACGTACAAACTCAGCAGCTTTAACCTCAAAGTCATTCTCTTCCAAATATTTCTGAATAGCTGCATAAGATTTCGGATCTCCGTACAATGTGATTTCCTTTTCCTCTTCATCAACATCATACTCGTCTTCAACCCCATAATCTATCAGTTCCAAAATCAATTCGTCCATTGCAACTCCTTTATCGGAAATGGTAAACTGACACTTATGAGAGAACATAAAATCCAAACTACCGCTTGTACCAAGTGTTCCCCCGAACTTTGTGAAAACAGAACGGACGTTTGCAACCGTACGAGTAGTATTATCTGTCAATGTCTCAACAAAAACTGCAATTCCAAAAGGACCGTAACCCTCATATGTCATCTCCTTATAATCCTTTTGGTCTTTACCCATCGCATTCTTGATAGCGCGCTCAACATTGTCTTTCGGCATATTTTCGTGCCTTGCCGTAGCAATGATAGCACGAAGTGCAGAATTGTTGTCAGGATCAGGACCTCCGGTCTTTACCGCTATTGAGATCTGTTTTCCAATACGGGTAAATGTCTTTGCCATATTACCCCAACGTTTCATTTTTCTTGCCTTTCTGAATTCAAATGCTCTTCCCATTGTGAATATATTTAATTAACTATTTATCTAAGTTTTGCATCCAACTTGTCTTGGAATGTACGAACCAACTTCTCCATCACCTTCTCAATCTGCACCTCATTAAGAGTCTGAGACTCATCCTGAAGAATAAAACCTATAGCATAGCTCTTTTTACCAGGTTCCAAATTCTTGCCCTCATAAACATCAAATAAGAATACGTCTTTCAAGAGTTTACTCTCTACTTGATGGGCAAACTTCTCAATATCGCAGAACTTAACACTCTTGTCAATAAGCAGGGCCAAGTCACGACGAACAGATGGGAATTTGGATAGTTCCGTATATAAGACTTTAGCCTTGCGGGTTGCCTTAAGCAGTTCATCCCAGAAAATATCCGCATAATAGACAGGCATCTGCAAATCAAACATCTTCAGAATACTGTTTTTGACCACACCGATAATTGCTATGGTCTTGCCTCCACGAGTCTTGTACTCCAATGCTCCAGAATAGATGTCATTAGCTATCTCAGAGATCTGAAGACTTGCCTCACTCAATCCCATACGTCTGAAAACATTCTGAACATAAGCCTTAAGCTCATAGAAAGATGACTCTTCGTCTTTATGCGCCCATGAGGACTCAACGCGATTTCCGGTAAGCCACAATCCTACATGATAATCTTCATTATATGCTTTCAATAGAGCCTTGCCGTCTTCCGCAGCAGGAGTGCCGGTCATAGACTCTCTACATTCCTTATTGAAGTAATAGCACTTTCCGAACTCAAAGAAGCGCAGATTGGCATTCTGTCTTCTTACGTTACGGGACAAGCTATCGAGACCGCCGAACAACAATGTCTGACGGAGCACATTCAAATCAGAACTTAGCGGATTCATCAATCTCACCAAATCATCCGATTTAAAGCACTCCAGATTTTCATAGTAAGCCGAACGTGTCAGAGAATTATTTAAGATCTCATTGAAACCGCATCCGACCAACTGTTCGGAAACCAGATTCTGGAATTTATGAGAACGGTCATTCTCTCCCTGGACAGTTAGACAAGACTGAACTGTTTTTCCGAACTCGATATTATTGTAACCGTATATGCGAAGTATTTCCTCCACTATATCGCAAGGACGCTGTACATCCACTCTGAAAGGTGGAACGGAAAGTATCAAACCATCTTGAGATTCTCCCTTAATAACAATATCCAGATTGCGCAGAATATTCTTAATCACGTCACGTGGCAATACCTTACCAATCAAACTATCCGTATAGTCATAACGCAAATCGACAATAAAGTTTTCAATAGGATTGGGATATACATCCTTTATCTCCATTGAAATGGTACCGCCTGCCAATTCCTTAACAAGCATGGCTGCCTGTTTCAGAGCATAAATAACACCGTTAGGGTCAATGCCACGTTCGAAACGAAACGAAGCATCAGTGCTCAACTGGTGACGTCTTGCGCTCTTTCTAATCCATGTAGGATGGAAATAAGCACTTTCCAAGAACACATTTACAGTGTCCTCCGTAATTCCGGATTTTAGTCCGCCGAAAACTCCGCCAATACACATAGGCTCTTCAGCATTGCATATCATCAAGTCACGTTCGGAAAGTTTGCGTGTCTGTCCGTCTAATGTAACAAAATCAGTGCCCTCCGGCATAGTCTTAACAACTACTCTGTCTCCGGCTATCTTATCCGCATCAAAACTGTGAAGCGGTTGACCATATGCGAAAAGGATATAATTGGTAATATCTACCACATTGTTTATTGAATGAAGCCCGATAGCGTTCATCTTACGTTTCAACCAATCAGGACTCTCCTTGATAGTTACGCCCTTTATGGAAACACCGGCATAACGAGGACAAGCCTCAACATTACGAACATCAATATCAATGTCCAATTCATGGTTGTCTACCTTGAAAGAATCACATGTTGGCCTATGAATAGCCGTCTTATATCCGTTCTGGACCAGCCATGCGTAAAAGTCACGTGCTACGCCCCAATGAGAGCATGCATCGGAATGATTTGGAGTGATATCAACCTCAATTATATAATCGGATTCCAATTTGAAATATTCGGCAGCCGTAGTACCGGGAATTGCGTCTGCCGGAATAACCATTATGCCGGAGTGGTCATCACCCAGACCTAGCTCCTTTTCAGAACATAGCATACCGAATGACTCAACACCACGAAGTTTCGATGGTTTGATGGTAAAGCTTTCATCTCCCTCATACAATTTTGCACCGATTGTAGCCACCAATACCTTCTGACCGGCTGCCACATTTGGAGCACCGCAAACAATCTGAACCGGTTCTCCGGTTCCCTGATTTACAGTAGTGACATGCAGGTGATCGGAATTCGGATGCGCTTCGCATGTCAAAACCTGACCTACTACAATACCCATCAAGCCACCCTTGATAGACTGGATCTCTTCTACTCCATCAACTTCAAGTCCCACTGAAGTAAGCGCTGCCGCTACATCATTAGGCTCCATTTCGAAGTCAACAAATTCCTTTAACCATTTGTATGAAACATTCATTTTCTTCCCTTTCAAATACGAACTGCAAAACTACTAAAAATCTTCCATTCTTATAGCAGAAGCAATTCCGGAATTTTGCCGACAAATTGATAATTAAAACACAGAAATCTATAGTAAGAGTTCAGTAATCCACACTCCTACTTTTAAGATAATCAATTGAAGTGGAAGCAAAGAAAAATATACTGTTCATAATTAGATAATTCGCATGTTTGACTTGAAGCTGTTTTGAATTTATCGTTTAATGGTTTGAGATATACAATTAATAAATTATTCTTAGAAATTCAAAACATCTTCTTATCTTTACCTCGAAATTTCAAAGCGGATAATATGATTACTTTTCCAAATTCCAAGATAAATATAGGCCTAAATGTCGTAAACAAACGCCCTGACGGTTATCATGATATTGAGACAGTTTTCTATCCTGTCAATTTACAGGATGCGTTGGAGATTAATCTGATGAAACCATTGGAGACTTCATCTATCAGAAAAGCTGTTGAAAGGACAATAGGGAAATCGGTTGAGGGCGCAAGGTTTATCAAACCGTTTGGAACCGGTCTTACTCCCGATGAGAAAATTGACAACACCCCCTATTCGCTTTCTCTTTTAGGGACCAAATTTCCAGGTGAGGCTAAGGACAATCTTGTAGTTAAGGCTTATATGATGATGCTCGAAGATTTTATTCTTCCTTCAATAGATATTCATCTCTACAAACATATTCCTACAGGAGCCGGTCTTGGTGGAGGATCTTCCGATTGTGCAAGTATGATAATGCTTCTGAACCGTAGATTCGGACTGCGTTTGACCGACTCATGCATGGAAAGGTATGCTGCCCGTCTAGGTTCCGACTGCGCTTTTTTCATTAAGAACAGACCTGTTTTTGCTACCGGGAAAGGAGAAATCATGGCCCCGATAGAACTCTCTTTGAAAGGGTATACTCTACTGCTCATAAAACCTGATGTATCGGTCAATACAAAAGAGGCTTACGATAATATAAGCATGGGAAGGCCTGAAATTCCTCTTAGGGATGCGGTAAAAAGACCGATTAGAGAGTGGAAGGACCTTATCTTCAACGATTTTGAAAAACATGTCTTTTCGAAATCCCCTCAGATAAGTGATATCAAACAAAAGATGTATGATTTTGGAGCTCTATATGCTGCCATGACAGGTTCAGGTTCTACAGTATACGGAATTTTCGAAAATCCTTTGGACAATCCTGCTTACCTCTTTCCCGATATGTTCTGCCGTCAAAGAGAACTACTATAATATCGGAATCTGATTCCTGATTTCTTTTATTTGCTCTTTTGCTTTATTAAGCGGGGAGCATTTTTATTATGTTAATAACTTGTTGAAAAGGATGAGAAGTTTTATCTTCCAAGGTTATCTCAATAAACTATCTTTGACGAAGAATCAAAGATAATGCAAATGATATGGTAGCTTCGAACACTCCCAAAAGACAATACAGAACCTCATCGAATAAAGTCGACGGCATAGTAATGAACCATTTACAGCCTCAGGCATTAGAGCTTGAAGAAGCTGTTCTTGGTGCATTGATGATTGAACAGGATGCATATCCCAAGATTAGCGAAATCGTCTCCTCCGAATCCTTTTACGACCACAGACACCAAGTAATCTACAAGGCTGTAGCCATATTGTCGCTAAATCAGCGTCCCATAGATATATTGACAGTCACCGAGCAGCTAAAAAGTGATGGTACTTTAGAAGAAGCGGGAGGTCCGATATACGTAACACAATTAGCCGGCAAGGTAGCTTCATCGGCACACATTGAGTACCATGCACGTATCATTGCTCAGAAAGCCATGGCTCGAGATCTTATTTCATTCACAGGTGAGATACAGGCAAAGGCTTTCGATGAAACTACTGATGTTTCGGAACTGCTTCAAGAGGCCGAGGGGAAGTTATTTCAGATAGCTCATCAGAACGTCAAAAAAGACTTCACTGTTATCGACCCTGTCATAACCGAGGTAATGGAGCGTATCAAAAAAGCATCCAAACGAGCCAACGGAATGAGCGGCTTACCTTGCGGTTTTCACAAATTGGATGAGATAACCTCCGGATGGCAGAAATCCGATCTAATAATATTGGCAGCGCGTCCGGCCATGGGAAAGACAGCTTTCGCCCTATCCATGGCAAAAAACATCGCAGTTAATAATCATACTGCGGTTGCTCTATTCTCACTTGAAATGAGTAACGTTCAGTTAGTAAACCGTCTCATATCAAGTGTATGTGAAATACCCGGCGGCAAACTACGCGACGGACGTCTTGCTCCTTATGAATGGAAAGTTCTTGATAAGAAAATAAATCTCCTTCAAGACGCTCCAATGTATTTGGACGACACACCCTCACTCTCCATTAACGAATTCCGTACAAAGGCCATCCGTCTGAAGAGCGAACATAACATTCAGCTTATCATAATCGACTATCTGCAGTTGATGAACGCAAGCGGCATTAAGTTCGGTAACCGTCAGGAAGAGATAAGCACCATCTCACGAAATCTTAAAGGCATAGCAAAAGAGTTGGATATTCCAATCATTGCTTTGTCTCAATTGAACCGTGGTGTTGAAGGACGTGACGGATATGAAGGAAAGCGCCCTATGCTAAGTGACTTGCGTGAATCGGGAGCCATCGAGCAGGATGC
>CAZYFO010000074.1:0-2143 GCA_964646955.1 uncultured Bacteroidaceae bacterium
CTTTCCGTACAGCCGAAGACTGCATCAACGCCTGTACCTACACCATCTCCTCCGCGGCATCCTTCCTGATAACCATGCTCTTTGCCTCTCAGCTATTATCAGCCATAAACTATTCCCACCTGGATATCTTCCTGCATCTGAACTCCACCACTATGCATATCATATCCCTGCTGCTCTACTGGCTCCCCCTACCATTAATACTAGTTCGACATCAAAAAAACCGTCGATAGTTTGTTTTCTGCAAAATAAAAACCTAATTTTGCACCCGCTAAAAGCGATGGTCTCGTAGCTCAGCTGGATAGAGCAACAGCCTTCTAAGCTGTGGGTCTTGGGTTCGAATCCCAACGGGATCACAACACTGTAATGCCCATCCGATATCAAAGAGGTCGGATGGGCATTACAGTGTTGTGACAATCAGCCCCCCTCGCAGGGGCAGGGATGCGCCGCTAGGCGAATCCCAAATCAAAAAATAATTATGCTCCACAAGCATAATGTTTGACCAGCATAATTATGTCATGAAAAACCACTCCAAATATATACCTAGTACTAGGGTAATTACCCTTCATCTTCAATCAAAACGAAAGACCCGTGCACAACAACAAAAGTAATCGTGCACAATTACCGAAAAATTAGTGCACAATAACCGTAGAAATCCTTAACAATTACTCCAGAAACGCTGAACTTTTCCGACGAAAATCCTTAACAAATCCAACGAAAAGAGTTAACGATTTCCGCAGCAACTGTTCTGCGAAGGTAATTACCTCAATAACCCATATATAAAACAAAAACAAATATTTTCGTGCAACCTCTTTAATAATTAATACCTTTGTCCGTCTAGATTAAAAATATAAAAACGAAGCTATGAAAAAATCTTGTTTTGCATTAAAAGCATTGTGTGGCGCTCCGTCCTTATGGGTGGGGGGAATTATTTCTTTTTTATTTGTTTTACCTTGCCAGAGCCAGGTTCCTTCCTATACGAATAGCAATAATACACCGGCTGCCAGTGAGAGCAGTATATTAAATAGGGACACCGATAGAACCCCCGCATATAGAAACGGGCAGTGGCATAACAATAATGGTACTGCTACGCAAAATAACGGATATGCTGATAATCAGTATCCTCTATCCCAATATAATGGCCCGACTTCTAGTGAAAGTGCCGATAATATTGATAATGCAAGGCAGATGATTGACGCTTCGCTACCTATTGTCAAAAGATTGTCATCTCAAAGCAGGCCTTACAGAGATTCAGAGGGTATTGACTCCTTGATGACCGTGATGAATATTAAGGTCAATGGGACCAGATTTGGTTTTTACCAAATACCGGAGATGCAGAGAAGAACCCTTAAAGGAACTGATTTTCAGGATTTATATTATGTTCTTCTTTCTGTAGATAGATCCCTAAGTAATACGCAAAAAGCGCAGATAAACAGATCTGATATAAGATATGTCATGTCGATGGAGGGTGTCTCGAAGGATTTGCTAAACAGTGGCTTCCTTGGGAAAATCTATCCCTCGATGATGATTAAGGCATATGTAGAGGCGGGTAAAGGCATTCTCCCTGTCGACGATGTGGTTATTACCATCTATGACGAAATTGATCTGCTTAATAATCATAGATACAGGGATTTTCAACCTAAAACTATTCAAGAGCTGGACGGATTGAACAATCAAACGATTCTTACAAATGTACTTGAAAATAATCCTGATCCACAGATGCGAATTGCCGCGGTTAATAGAGTGTCAAACCAAAACGTTCTATCCAATGTAGCAAATAATGACCGTGATTCTCAGGTTCGACTTGCTGCCGTAGAAAGACTGACATCTCAAATGTCTCTTACGAATGTGGCTAATAATGACCGTGATCCTCAGGTCAGATTTGCAGCAGTTAAAAAGCTGAATTCTCAAATGGCTCTTACCAATGTGGCCAATAATGACAATGATCCTCAGATTAGACTTTACGCGGTAGAAAGACTTACTTCACAAATGTCTCTTACAAATGTGGCCAATAATGACCGTGATCCTCAGGTAAGATTTGCCGCAGTTAAAAAGCTGACATCTCAAATGGCTCTTACCAATATAGCAAATAATGACCGTGATCCTCAGATCAGACTCTACGCAGTAGAAAGACTCACTTCCCAAA
>CAZYFO010000074.1:2243-8409 GCA_964646955.1 uncultured Bacteroidaceae bacterium
AATGACCGTGATCCTCAGATCAGACTCTACGCAGTAGAAAGACTCACTTCCCAAATGGCTCTCGCTAATGTAGCTAGAAACGACCGTGATGCTCGGGTACGATTTGCTGCTGTTGAAAGACTGAACGGTAGATCAGATCTTTCTTATGTAGCCAATAATGACAGTGATCCTCAGGTGCGGGAATTAGCCAATAAAAGGCTGAATAATGCTTATCATGGTTCTGCCGTTTATGTTGAAAGGGATAATAGTAATATCAATTCACAAGATAGGGTAGAAGAGGTAAGGAATCTAACCAGCGAGTCTGAACTCTCCTATATAGCGATGAATGATGGCGACGCTGCCAGAAGAATGGCTGCCGTAGAGAAAATAACCGACGAGTCTACTCTTTCTTACGTAGCGCTAAATGATAGAAATGCTTCCATAAGAATGGTCGCAGTAAAGAAGACAACCAGTGAGTCTACTCTTTTTTACGTAGCACTCAACGATGACGATGCTTCCTTGAGAATGGCTGCTTTAGAGAAGACGAAAAACCCATCTACTCTTTCTTATGTAGCAATGAATGATAACAATGCTTCCTTACGATTGAGTGCCATAAAGAAAATAACCGACGAGTCTGTCATATCTTACATAGCGTTGAATGAAAAAAATGCCTCTGTAAGATTTGCCGCAATAGAGAAAACTACAAATACCTCCACATTGCAATACATAATAAACAATGACAAAGACATGGCAGTCAGAAACGCTGCCACGAAAAGGCTGAAATCTTTATAAAATTTTATTACAATAATTCTTTTTCCGAAAAGGGTTGGTCATCGAGAGATGATTGGCCCTTAACTTTTTTAGCCGTCTTAATACTGTAATATCCAAGGTGTAAACAAAACAGACAATAATAAGTGTTTTATTGAAAATAAAAACAGCATTTTATTATTCATTCGAAATTCTAGTTATTTTTGCATAATCACATATTTATGTAAAAGCGCCCCCCTCTTTTTTGAAAAAAAACTGTGGGTGGCGTGTGCGAAGCATTGCCTATAACCGATGGATAATAGAGATTTTAAAGTCACACCATTCATTTCTTTTTACGGATTTGCGCACATGGCTGTCGATGCTGCCTGTGCTTTTTTAATGCTCGCGGTTCTACGCTTTAGCGATAGCAATGCCATTATTGCAATGCTGACTTATAACAGCATTGCTTTTGTTTTGCAGGCACCATTGGGAGTGCTGATAGACAAAATCCTCAATCCGAAATATGCCACCAGTGTAGGCTTGTTGCTAGTCGCCGGGGCCTTCATGTTTTCTGATAGCTTATTTGCGGCACTGATAATGGCAGGCATCGGCAATGCGCTGTTCCATGTGGGAGGCGGCAGCCAGGTCTTGTCGCTGGAATCCCGACGCGCCACCTTCGCAAGCATCTTTGTAGCACCCGGAGCCATAGGACTGGCCATCGGTGGCTTTCTGACCAAGTCTCAAATCAACATCCCTCTACTGGCATTCCCGTTACTTCTCTTTGTTCTAGCCGCTTTCACCTATTTTGTCAATACACCCGCTTTCAATAGAACAAAAGAGCAACCTGCGAGAGTCAAATCAAGCTTTGCCATCCTGCTGATACGGTTGATCATGATACCCATTGCGGTCCGTTCGGCCATAGGAATGACATTCGACTTCCCTTGGAAATCAAATCAGCATCTGTACATAACACTGGTGGCCGCCTTAGCACTGGGAAAGGTCCTGGGAGGTCTCCTTGCAGACAAATACGGACTGATGATAGTGGGAGTAGGAGGGCTGCTGCTTTCCACTCCGCTGCTCGCATTTTATCCTACAATACCGCTACTGGGAATTATTGGCGGTGTAGTCTTCAATTTTACCATGTCGGTAACATTGATAGCCCTGCTCAATGTCTTGCCCGATAAGAAGGGACTCTCCTTCGGGTTTGTCAACAGTCGCCCTATTCATCGGCTCACTGCCTTCGCTAATGGGCTCAGAAACGTGGCTGAGAGACGAGTATGTGGTGCTCGTATCCATCATATTGGCAGTACTGTTCTTGTTTGTCGCTCTACATCTCTTCAAGCAAAAGACTAACACCTGAAACCGCCTAAAATATTTTCTGAGAATTATACCAAATAAAAAGAATGAGAACAAGAATCTTCATAATAGCACTTCTATCAGTTGTGACTATAAATTCATATGCTCAAGACACTATATTTGAGAAAATTAGTAACAAGACATGGTTTGAAGATGACTTTGCAGGAATAACTGTTGTTTTTTATAAAACCAGCACCGGACTTTTAAAGGCAATAAGACAGAGAAACGGTTCAGGTGTCCCTGTTGTCAGTTCTGCAATTTACGATGTAGAAAATAGGAACGACACTGTTTTTTTATTCAATGGACTAAATTTAAAGACGGCTGAAAAAGAAGGTAGTTATTATTATAATTTTGACAATAAGACAGGGCTTCTTTATAAAGACGCAAAACAGTTGAGCATTTTATTGGATAAACCGATTTTGTTTACATGGACTGAAAAAAGAAAAGATTTTACAACCCAGATTGACGTGATATTGTTAAGTAAAATAACAATCAGCAAAAACGAAATTTACAAAGAGTCAGACTTAGTCCCGATTCAGATGGATAAATGATTAATCATATACTATAAGACAATAACATGAAGAAAATTCTAAGTAAAGTAACAAACGGGATAATTCTAATTATCATCGGATTAATGCACACTCAGTTTGCATTGTCGGCAGACGGTTTTGGCAAGCAGTTTGTCGAGTTCTCAAAATCAAAATTCTTTAATCTGTTTCGTGATTTGGAAGCCAGTCGTCTAACGGCAGGAAAAGAACTATTTGAGTCTTTCTCTGCCTTTTGGTTCTTCTATTTTGGAATAATACTTATCCCATTTGGGTTGTTACTACACTCTTATGAAGTAAAGAACAGGTATCTTCCTAACACCTTCACCATCTCATACTTAATCGTTGTGATGATTGGCGCCTATATGATTCCACAATCTGGGATGACATATTTTATGCTGCCTCATGCCTTATATATGTTGTTGAGAAATTTCTACAAAATAAAGAAAGCAAAAGAGCTGAAATGACCACTCTCAAGACCTTGCTAGTAACCGCCAGAGCCGAATAATACAAAGGATTAATACAATGTCAGAGAGAGACCTCATAATACGAGAAATTAAACCGATAGAACATCCCTTTCTAAAAGAAATGCTCTATCAAGCTATTTTCGTTGCTGACAAAACAATTGTTTTGCCACGTGAGATTATTGAGCAATCTGATTTGAGGAAATACATTCAAGATTTTGGAAAAAAGGGCGACTATTGTCTTGTTGCGGAACAGTATGGGAAACTCATAGGGGCCATTTGGATTAGATTAATCAATGGTTATGGCTTCGTTGATAATGAAACCCCGGAATTGAGCATGGCTGTTCTAAAGGCACATAGAGGTAATGGGATTGGAGAGAAATTATTAATTGCTATGATAGATAGGCTGAAAGACAAACAATTAAAGCGAGTTTCGTTGAGCGTTGACAGGGAGAATTATGCATACGGATTCTATAAAAAACATGGATTTGTTGATTATCTCGAATCGGAGGATTCAATAACAATGACAAAAGAGTTGAAATGACTACCGACAAGACCCTGCTAGTAACCACCAGAGCCGAATGGAGAGATTGGCTTGAACAGAATTTCAACACAGAGAAAGAGGTGTGGCTGATATATGCAAAAAAGTCCTCCGGTAAAAAGCGCATTCTGTACAATGACGCCGTCGAAGAGGCCCTCTGCTTCGGTTGGATAGACAGCACCGTCAAGAAGCTGGACGCAGATAACTCGCTTCAGCGTTTCACACCCCGAAGGTCTGGCAGCAAATATTCCCAGCCGAATATAGAGCGACTGAAATGGTTAGCCGAACACCACCTTATTCACAGCTCGTGCCAAAAAGCAGTCCAAGAGTTGATCTCAAAAGAGTTCGTCTTCGCGTCAGACATAATAGATGAAATAAGAAAAGACGAAACCGCCTGGGCTCACTATCAAAAGTTCTCAGAGTCCTACAAGCGAATAAGAATAGCCTACATAGACAGCGCCAGAAAATTCCCCGAAGAATACCAAAAGCGCCTAACCAACTTCATCCAAAAAACCAAGGCCGGCAAAATGGTCCCGGGATTTGGCGGGGTAGACAAGTACTACTAGTAGTGGGATAGTGGGCTGTGGATGTATGAAATGATAAAAACAATGCCCGTAAAAGCGTTCTTAAGTTAGCTGAATAAATAGATGAAGACTAGAATTATTACTATAGTATTTAAAGATTTTACTTATTTTTCTGGTAGGAAGGTGAATTACGAGTATGTTTTGAAAGATTTTAATTGTAATTTTGCCATATGATAAAGTACTGTACCTAAATCATACTTATTACTCAATTCGTGGTGCTTTTGTGGAAAGTAAGAAACTATTTAATGATGAGAGACGAAAAAAGTTTTTTCAGATAGGGTTTCGTATTACTGGGTAAACCCTAATTATGGTTTTGTTGAAGGAGTGACCTTGTTTTCATCAGGTGAATTTGCGATAATATCATACGTGACTGGTAGTGAACTGAATATTGATGCTTTGTATCGTAAGACTGATAATGGATGGAAGAAAGTTGGAACAGGAAGAAGTGGTGAGTCTTTGTCTGTACGAAAAGTTAGATACTCGCGCATAAAATAGCAGTTGAAACTATAACGGTGGATTAATGACAAATTCATTTTTGGATGAAAAAGAGCTAATCATATCAATGAAGGAAACTATATGAAGAAGATACTTTTAATATCAATTATTTTAATAAGCGGATTTACTAATGGATTTGCTTGTAAATGTGCTGTTCTAGATTTGGAAAGTGAGATTGATAATGCAGATTTGATTTTTCAAGGAACTCCAATCAATAAAGAACAAGTTGAATCAAGAATGATCTATAAGTTCTCTGTTGATAAGATATGGAAAGGTGATATATCTGATACGATTGAGATTAAAACCGGACTGGGAGGACAAGATTGCGGAATGATTTTCGAGATTGGAAGGACTTACGTTGTGTTTGCGAATAACGGAGAAACCTCTAATTGTAGAAAAAATGAAAAAATTGAATCAACCTATATTGATTTGAAACTGGATTATAAATTCTCAAATGAGTTTACTAATGCATTCAAGAATCAAGAAAAGAAATTAGATATCCAAGAAAGCGAATATCTTAATCGCCAATTTCGGGATGAATTACCAACTTTCGATTTTAAAAACAAAGCGATAATCTTTACTACTAATAAGATGGTTATCTCAAAATCAGATTGGATTGAATCAAATTGGACATATGATTGTCCTTCTGTTGAGATTGTTGAACTTACTAAAGAAGAAAAAGAAGAAACCGGATATGACGCTATTTTGGTAACCTGGTCAATGATTGTTACGACTGATACAATGAAAAAACGAATATTGAAACAAATAAAATAGTGTTCGTCTTTCAGCAAATATCTTCGACTGTATATTGTCTTGAACTATAATGATATAACACTGGTGTCTATTAAAAATCATTAATCAAATTTGAGATCCAAATGCATCTGACTATCGTCGTCAATCTCGTATTCATTTGTTCTGGGAGCCAAAAGTTCTTGTATGGAATCTTTGACCAACAAAGAATTACCCAGGATACGCATGACCTCAATAACAGGTCTGCCAAATTTAAGATCATGTTCAATGATAGCAACGAGACAATATGTGATGATAGCAACATGTATCTGTATTCGTACTGCATTCTCGGATTCGCCCCAGAAGGATTTGACACGAAGATGCTGTTTGATCCATTTGAAGAGTACAGCTCTGATTTTAATTGTTTTAGGAATTGAGATAGGTCTGTTTTATGCCGTTTGCCATGGAACAAATTGGGCGAGAAAAATATTGAGATATTTGATAATCATGTCTCCATTTTTAGGTGCTTTTGGTCATTTTGGTACATCACTAAATCCTCCGTTGTTGTTATTGTTGTTCTTTCTTTATTTATTTGTAATGTATTTTTTATTTCTTGACAAGTGCTTCAAAAAGTTCTTTGATTCCCGAAGGAAAAAGGATTGATAAAACTATAAAATAAGATGACAAGTAAACTATTTATTGGATTTTTCGTTTTTATTGTTTCTA
>CAZYFO010000075.1:0-7323 GCA_964646955.1 uncultured Bacteroidaceae bacterium
CACCCCTGCATGAAAGCTTACCGTTAAAAATAAATGTGGACTCGACCTCAATTTGGCATACCATCACTTTTACTTTGCATTTTATCTTACGGAGATATAAAAGGCCGATAGATGAAGAAAACTGGTAATAACTATTAATAACAAAGTATTATGCCTACAATGATTATTCGCGGTAAAGAGTTGATTCGAATTTGTCCGAGCAACACCGCAAAGTTAGAGTATTCAACTAATTCCGGACTTAATTGGATTCCACGTTTTTATGGGAATACTTCGGTCGGTCAGTTCTATGATCTGCTGGACAATGGGAAAGAGATTCTTGGAACAACAAACAAAGGATTGTTTTATTCAACAAACGAGTGCCGCAACTGGATTCTTCGCAAAAGATAAATAAATGATATGAGGATGAAGATTTAGATATTTAAGTCGCACCTTTCTAAAATATTGTCAATATCTTTGGCTTGAATAGGAACATAAAAGAATAACACTTATGGCGGCAAATCTTTTTGCGCGATACATTTGGCTGATTGATACACTCAGACTACACAGACGATTGACCTTTAAAGAAATCAATAGTCTTTGGATAAATAGTGGATTGGGTTATGGAGAGGATAATGAAATTCCTATTCGTACTTTCAATAATCACCGCAAAGCTATCGAAGATATCTTTGATGTAAATATAGAATGTGATAATAAAGATGGTCACAAATACTATATCGATGAGCCGGAACGATTGGAGGGAGATTCTTTTAGAAGTTGGTTGATAGACTCTTATGCTGCTTTAAATCAAATACAGGCAGACAAAAAGCTGGAAGGTAGAATCATCTTTGAGCATATCCCTTCCGGTAATGTTTGGCTGACAACCTTTATACAGGCTATGCGCACCCGTCATACGGTGGAAATAACACATAGTGGTTTTGGCCGGGATAACGAGATTACATTTGAAATAGAACCATATTATCTTAAGATTTTCAAGCGAAGATGGTATGTGATAGGTCGAAACCCATATTATGCTTTAAGAAATAATGTTTCTGAAGAAAAATCAGATAATTATTCAAGCTATCGTATCTATGGCTTGGATCGAATATCTGAAGTGAGCATCACCGAAAAGACTTTTGATAGGGATAAAACATTCTCTATTGAAAAATATTTCGATGGTTGCTGTGGCATAATAATCCCGAGAGAATCAGAGAAAAAAGAACATGTAATAATCAGAGCCTATTTGAATGCACCGGATTATCTCCGTTCACTTCCCATACATTCTTCTCAAAAAGAATTAAGCAGCGATAGTGAGTCAACACTATTTTCCTACGATGTTTGTCCAACATTTGATTTTTATCAAATGCTTTTGGCTCAAGGAGATCAGATAGAAGTCATAGAGCCGGAATCAGTCAGAAAAGAGATGAAACATTTAGTAGAAAAGATGTTTGAATACTACAAATAAAGAACTGTATAGACTAAAAACAATATGAATACTCAAAAAGATACAGACCTTCAGGTAGCAATAAAAGACCATGAATGTCTGTATTGCAAGCACAAATTAGACTGTCAGAAGAGGGCTGAGGCATTGGTCTTGTATGAACAATATATAGCAAAACGTGACGAGTTATGCAAAGATTGGGATTTATGCTCTATTGAACAGTTTTATGTAAAATGGAGATGCAGCATGTTTGAACCTATCGCAAAGGTCAATGATGATATCTGTTTCCAATATGACAAGGATTCATCTTTGGCTATTGGGACCGGTCGCGTAGTATATATCAAAGACGACAAACCACAGTATTTTGTCTGTAAGCCAAACTCGGATATTGCCGTTCCAAGTAATAAATACTATGGACCTACCAAATTGATCATTCCAAAATGGAAATGTGACGATGGAGTATTTTTAGGTAAGTATGACAAACCAACTTATAAAAATCGGATAGCAAGGTGTCCAAATGACCTAAGAAAAGACCCGAATTTGTTTATCATAGATATAGAAAATGTGTTACCAAAATTAGATAGTGACAGTAATCTGCAAGAGGCAATGCGGATTGTAGATTTGACTAAAGAATTCAACAGAGATAGAATATGAACAAGTCAGAGATAGTCGATAAACTAAAAAGCGATATTCATTCTCAAAGCACGCAGCTTGATCAAAAATATCTGAAACTGCTTGTAGGCTCTCTTTCGACAGAAGATCTGGAAGAGATAATGGATTGTCTGAAGGAACAACACAATACACAGTCAGACAACTATTCTATTTGCATGTTCGAACTGGAGAGGAAACAACGCAGCAAGGCTTTTAAGGAGAAACAATATAAAAGCCTCGTCCGGCAAAACGAACCTGTTGGCCTCCTCTTAGATTGGTACCAAAACAAGAAAAGTGGCCGGGTTTCTGAAGCTCGACTGAAACTGTGCAAAAGATTTCTGTACCTGTCTTACTCCGAACAGCTCACTATTATAAAAGCTATGGTGCAGAGTTGTAAGACAGATAGAGAATGGTGCTATGGCACAATGTTAAGATGGTGGAGCACAGAGATAAAAGAGTGTGTGCTGGAATTGTGGAAAAATTACCACGAAGAGCGTTGCGCAGCGGTTATCACCAGGCATTTCCCGGTAGAAGAATTACGAGAGATGGTTGACGAGCTATCCATAGACTCCAACTACTACCACCTATGTAAAAAGCTGGTAAACGAAAACTGGTTCCGTGTAGATAAGCATCGTTTGCGCTCACAGGTAGACTTGGACAAATTCATCTGGATCATGTCGCAAACCAAGGAAGGATTGACAGACGATGAAATAACCCTTCTTTATTATACCAAGATAGCGCAGTCAATAAGTTGTTATTATTCCCAAATGACATCAATACCTCTACTATTGGGTGGAAGCAAAGATGATTTATTCCCGGATAGTTGCTCCGGACGTGATGAAGACGATTTCTACATAACGAACATTACAAGCATGAGTAATTTCTTTTCTTGCCTGTGTCGTATGGGTAAGACAGACACTGTAGAGCTTTTCTTATCACAAGATAAAGCGATACATGATGAGTTTATCAATCATTATCAGGATGAAATCACTAATGCAAAACATTCATCAAAAGAGAATGATTTATTGATGAAGTTCTTAAACATGTACTCATTTCATTACCCGGAACAGTATCGCTTTTTACTCCCCAATTTTGAAGATCAGATGTCAGGCGGTTTGACAAAAAACAAATCAGAGACGATGGCTTCGACACTAAATGATGTAACAGTCAAAAGTATGATAGAAAGAAATCCATGTTTGGAGTACTTAATATCAGACCTCAAATTGTCGCTTATTTAGTTATAATGTATGCAACCGATAAACCTATGTGTTTTTCGCAAATTTAATGACAGTATTTATTAGTAATAAAACAATTTATAATAGTAATATGGAAAATAAAATCAACAATTATTTAGAATACAAAGCTAAAATAGCAGCGTTATTCAATGGTAAATATGATTTACCTGAATCTGCAAGTAAAATAATTGAACTTGGGTATTGTATCTCTAGGGATGTTCAAACAGATAACATTGATGTTTTGATAGTTGGAATGAATCCGTCCGAAGGAGGAGGACCTGGAGAATATCTATCTTTCGATGAATTAATTACAAATCCAGACAGAGTATATTGGCATGCTATCAAAAGATATTTATGTGATGAATATAAATTTGAACATGTAGATTTGTTTGCTTTACGCGAAACACATCAATACTTTCTTGCCCAGGTTGGTGATAATCATAATGCATTAGATTTTCTTTCAAAACAATTATTTTTAACGCAGCAACTAATAGAACTGATTAAGCCCAAATTAATCATCGTTGCTAACAAAGCTGCTTTTGCATACTGGGGCAAATTGCCAGAATATACTTGGATGGGGTATTCTTATAAACCTATTAAATCAGAGATTAATAGTGTGGAAAGAGATTTAGAACTTATGGAAATAAGTGGTTTGTCCAAAAAGAATCAACCTCCGATAGGAAAGTTGCTATGTCCTGATTTTGAAACAAATCTCGTTGGAACAAAGATCCTTTTTGCAAGATATCAGGCTAATGGATGTCCAAAGAGTAAGCAAATTACAAAGAGTGATATTGAGTATATATTTAAGCATCATATAGACTAAATAAAATGGATATTAATATTGGACATATTTCAGATTTTCTTTCAGTAATAAATGTGATAATAGAGAAAGATAGGAAAGAGAAAGAGGAACGTCAGGAGAAAGGAGAAAGCTTCGTTATTTTTGAAGAGTTGTTTTTTTCTCGTCATGAGGAGCAGCTTCATACTCCATTTATCAGAATGTTGTTGGATAGCCAGGGAAATCATGGACTGAAAAATGCTTTTCTAAAGTGTTTTGTAGAACAGGTTATTCTAAAATTAAAACCTAACTTCAAATATGATTTCAATAACAGTCATATTGAACACAAAGATTTATATCTAGGCATGCGTGAAATCAATGATGATGGGACTTCAACAGGAGGAAAAGCCGACATTTTTCTTTCTGATGGTAGCCATCATGCTATAGTCATAGAAAATAAGTTTGATCGTAATGGATATCCTGCTAATGATCAAGAAAAACAGCTTGAGCGTTATTATAATTCGGTTCTTGAGGAATATAAGAATCAAGATAATTTTGTTTTGATTTATTTGACCCCGAAAGGTACTGAGCCGTCTGAATATTCTACAGGAACCGGAAAGATTGACTACCATACATTGAGCTATGTTCAAAAAGAGTCTTCTCCCTGTATTATATCATGGCTGGAGCAATGTGTCAGCATAGCATCTGACTATCCACTTATTAGAGAAACTATAAAACAATACATTACATACATTAATAATAAAACCGGTATTATGAATAAAGAAAATAATGATGAGCTATATAATGTGCTTTTATCTGATGATAATGTAGCATCAACTCTTGAAATCATTGATAAAGGTGAAGAGATTTACAGAAGAATTAGAAAAGACTTCTGTGAACAATTAATTGAACTGGCAAAACAATATTCTCTTACCATAGATGATAATGAACAAGGCTTAAATGCATTGATAAACTGGAGTGATGATTGTTGGATAGTATTCCATGGTCGGAAGAATAAATCAGTAGGATTTGTTATTGGAAATTATTTGCGATATGATAAATCAGGAGTTAATTATGGTGGTGTTCTATATGGATTGAGCATTATAGATGGAAGTACAAATGAAGAGCTACTTAATAATGAAGATTTTATCTTGAAATCAACTGATTCTCACGAATTGCCACAATGCAAAAAAGGAGATAAGCCGTATATAGATGAAAAGAAAGATTTCCCCTTCGGTTATTCATATCTGAGCGATGAGAATAAAAACTGGTGGGATTGGAGTGATAAACAAACTCTCATAGATATGACAAATGGTAAGATGCTGGAGTTTATGAAGTCTCGATTTGAAATTCTTAAGAAGCATGGTATCCTTGACTTACTATAATAAAACATCAAACTATGAATGAAATTGTGATAAAGAATCCACTAACAGATTGGATGCGAGATTCAATAATTAAGAGTATAAACCGATTGAATTTTGCAGTTCCTTTTCTTTCCTCATTTGCTAATAAACTATTGAGTGAGAAAACCACAAATGATATTTCAGACAAACGTATAGTTACAAGGTTTGACGACTCTAGTTTGGCTTCTTTCGATTTAGCAACCCTAAAGAGATTATTGGATTTGGGATTCGCAATTCAATTTGATAACACTATACATTTGAAGTTGTACATCACTGACAATGACGTCTATATTACTTCATCAAATTTGACAAATGGAGGTTTTGAAGATAATGTTGAACTAACAGTAAAAACGGACTCAAGCAATACTCAAAAATGTATTGACATTTTCAACGAGATTTGGAAAAAGAGTTCGGGAAACAAGATCACATATGACTTACTTGAAGAAAATTGGGGAAAATATGAGATTCTACTCAAAAGAGAAACGTATGCAAAAAAGAGAAAAAATACGAGTGTAAAAATAAAAACCAAGACTATTGGATCGCTTGATATACAGAAAATCATTGACGAAATATATAAGCAAGACAATATCAATGCTAAAACCAAAGACTTGGTATTAGAAGCGAATAAACTTAGGGGAAAAACTAAAGAGGAGCTACATAAAAAATTTGACTCTTTACTTTTCTATGCTCCTGTTGGGCACGAACATAGAAGGGATAATTTGTTTTATGATTTTGTTTATGGATACGAGTATAATTTAGCCGGTACCGGATTGCGAGAGCAGCAGTGTAAAACTGTTTTTGAACATCCGGATTTTGAGAAGGTTGTAAACTATTTATATCCTGAAATGCTAGGGATGAAACCCTGGAACTTAAGTGACAGAGACGAATTCCTGGAATTTTGTAATGGAATTTTTGAATTTAAAATACCTCAGTATTCTGAGGCAATGCCAATTAGATTAGCATCGTATTTTTACCCTGAGTGTTTTATACCAATTTTTAAACTAGAACATCTTGAAAATATATGTAAAACAATGGGATTAGAAACTGACGCAAAAACTCGTGGTAATAAATTGTTTGCCTATAATTCTTTCTTAGCTGAGAAGATGAAATCTTATCCATGTTGCAACTACATAAAAGCGGATATTGCTTATAAAACATTCTTTATAGTAGAGCTTTATAATGGACTCCTCAATGGCGAAACGTACGATAATATCTTAAACAAGTATAATGCAAAATGGAAAAGAGACATGATAAAGAGCTGTATGGATTTATTGACAAGATTAGGAATAATACAATGAAGACAATACATTGGTAAGTGCATATGTTCTATCTAGAAAGATTCATCAAAGCGCAGGACAGGGGCGATCTGGATGCACAGAAAGTGATGTCATGTATGACACTATTCGACTATGTGGCTCCGGATAGCATATTTCAACGTGTGCTCCGTAACTGCTTTCATGACTCCTACTGCCAATTCACACGCGACAAGCTGGATCCGCAGTATGAGTGGATTCGTGCATCGGCCTTAAAAAAACATGGACTGATAATTGATCAGAAAGCCATGTTTGAAAGTGGCTCCTTCGAGTCAGGACCTGGAGTCGACATATATTGCTCATATATTCTAACATTTTGTCCACATTCTGAGGAGTATCTCAGTGATGAATGTAGCCGGTAAATATAAATCCATCAAAAAGAGCAATCAGGGTGAAATGGTTGTAGATGAGTACTTCATTGTTTGCTTTTGTTGTTAAAAAGTTAATATTTTGTCAACCATCGCCGGAAAGATTTGATTCAAGTGTAATGGACGGCGAGAGCGTTTCAAACGATTCGTTTGGAAAG
>CAZYFO010000076.1:0-1545 GCA_964646955.1 uncultured Bacteroidaceae bacterium
TATTTGCCCACTGACGGAATTGTACACCACGTTGACTCTTGATGCGGTAGCCTACAGATATAATTACATCAAGATTATAGAGATTTGTTCTATAAGTTTTTCCATCTGCTGCAGTTAGTAAGGATCCCTTACATACTGATTCTTTCTCTAACTCATTTTCCTTAAATATGTTATTTACGTGAAGAGTCACGTTATTACGAGTGGTTTGAAACAGTTGGGACATCTGTGCTTGTGTTAGCCACACCGTTTCATTCTCAATTCTCACATCAATCTTTACTGAGTCATCAGGCTGATATAGGATTATCTCGCCATTCGTAGCTGTCAAAAGTTTTTTTTCTTGGTATTCCATCTCATTCAGAGTATTATTATATTTAGTTTTTGCGTGGTCTAAAACGCTCAAAATGCCACGCATGCGCTATAGATTTATTAGTAACGCTATTTCCTTTGATACAATAATTTATAGAAAGAATCATTGTCCACAGCAAGACAACGCGCCAACTGAGAATTTGAACAAGAGTATTCTGACTTCAGATATTTTGCAACATCCACCTTTTGTTGAAGAGACAGCTGATATATTGAATCACAATCATACCTGCCAATGACCATGTAATCGATTATCTGGCAAATTGATTCATCCGAGCTCGTAGTAATCTGAAATTTAAATTTCTCATTATTCTCCATTAAAGACACATCAAATCTATTTGACTCTAATAACTCCAGAGTAACTGGCTCGGTCTCGTTTGTATCGTCCTCCTGTTCTTCTCGCCATTTCTTGCTAGTTCGCCTAACCATATAAAGCATAAACTGTTGAGGTGTTTGAAAAAGATGCTCTACTTGACCGATGTCAATGACAGAATCTCTGGATATCTGACCTGAAGGCTCAATTTTGTATGAATCCGGACAAACCACATTCGCCGGTAGATTCCCCTTAAATCTTGAATTCGTAGCAGGCGCTACAAAATTGTCATGTCCAAGTTGTTTCTTAAAATAGTTACAGACGGAAGAATACCTATATTCAAATGGTGTCGATGTAACACCGTGATGGAGCGGATTACGCAAAACATAGCTAATGGCAACAGTACAATGTTTTGGCCCTTCTATTGAAATCGCACTGAAACCTTGATCCCCCAAAGGACCTTTCCTTTTATACCGGCTATTAAAGTACCTGTAATAATATGTTCTAAACAGCCACACCAAATCCTTAAGTTGATTTGTTTGAACACAAAAATGAACGTGATTTGACATAAAAGCATCAGCCAGCAACACTGATCCTGTCCTTTCAATTGCCAAAGCCAAGCAGTTAAAACCTCTGATATAATCAGCCTCATCGCGAAAAAACACTTCGTTCTCAGACGAAATGCAGACATGGTAAAAAGATAACTTCATAAATTCTTCATGGCGATGTGAAGCCATAATTCTAAGACAATAGTAATAGATCCCTATGCTTCACAAATTAGTTGCGCAATATATGAATTCAAATACTTAACACCAATAATCTTCCCAAAAAACTGACATCAGCACCCTAATTTTTTCCCATGCGTGGTC
>CAZYFO010000076.1:1645-7320 GCA_964646955.1 uncultured Bacteroidaceae bacterium
CCATGCGTGGTCGAAACGGCTAAAAATGCCACGCATGCACGGAAGCCGAAAATACTCAGTACTCCAAATGTGCCCCACGAGGCTTCTGACAGGGGTGCGCGTTCGTGCAAGCGTACGATGGATTTCCATGCGTGGTCCAAACGGCTCAAAATGCCACGCATGCACGGAAGCTGAAAATACTCAGTACTCCAAATCTGCCCCACAAGGCTTCTGAGAGGGGTGAACGTTCGTGCAAGCGTACGATGGATTTCCATGCGTGGTCCAAATCGCTCAAAATGCCACGCATGCGAACACTACCACTTGTAGTGGGCGGCTGCTGCGATTCGGACGGGGATTTCCGTGTTGTCCATTTGGCCGGTGAAGGCCTCGGCACCATTGCCTATTGCGAAAACCGGAACATATCCGGCAGAGTGGGCACCTGTACCCCAGCTTATCTGAGCTATCTCGCTCATAATCTGAGTAGCCGCATCAGAAATCTTGTCCACCTTGTAGTACTCCTCGGACTTCCTCTCGGCGAAACCGAAACCCATACCGAAAGTCTCCACATAGGCAGTACGCAGACGGCCAGACTGAATAGGAGTCAGTTTGATCTTATCCCCTAAACCGAAGTGCATCTTCAGCTCCTGTTCCACCTCTTCCCATGTCAATACATCACCAATCTTCTGACCCATCTCGGTCAGATGCCTTGAGAAACCGTCTTCACTCATATCCTGATACTGCAACACCTTCAGATTCAGACGATACTGACCGTTACCAAGCCCTATCGCACCCGTCTCATGGTCGGCAGTAACCACAATCAATGTCTCATCACTGTGCTTCAGATAGAAATCATACGCCACCTTAATTGCATTATCGAAATCCATAACCTCTTTGAAACATGTGGCCGCATCATTGCCATGACAAGCCTGGTCAATACGACCACCCTCAATCATCATGAAAAAGCCCTTCTTCGGCTCTTTCATCATAAAGTCCAATGCCGCCGTAGTGATATCCACCAGGTTCAGGTCACCCTCCTTACTGTCAATGCTGAACGGAAGATGCTCCTTGTCGGCATTCACATCTTGTTGCAGCAGAATCATCTTCTTTGCCTTAGCTGCCTTCTCACGATAGTCGCCGTAGCCGCGTGCCACAGTAAAACCGTTCTTCTCCGCATTTACGTAGCAACCTTCATCATTCGCAGCAGTATCGATAGCTTGTTGAAAATCGGTGCCGGCGATAAATTGTACGAAAGGCGATTCACCCAACTGCATACCTATATTATGATAGAAATTACGGTTCGCACTGTGAGCATAGAACACAGCCGGAGTAGCATGGTTAACACTCACCGTAGTACCGATAGCCACCTGGCGACCTGCTTTGCCCGCTTTCTCCGCAATTGATATCGCCGGAGTCTTCTTGTCAGACAACATACCCAGCACATCATTGTTGGTTTTATTACCGCTCGCCAAAGCAGTCCCCGCGGCAGCACTATCCGTGATATAGCTTGATGCCGAATAAGAAGTAGCTATCCCCGTGTAGGGAAATGTCGTAAAACACAGCGGGCTCACACCAATACGACCATCCACGTCAGCCAGGAACATCTGAGTACCCAAAATCTGATTCAGACCCAGTCCGTCACCCACAAAATAAAACACATACTTAGGTGCCTTTGCACTGACACTCAAAGAAATTACCAATGCTGCAGCCAGAACAGCCGCAATCCTTCTTGCACGTCTCATTATAAATACAATAGTTTTAAATTCACCCGTTTTCAGCACACAATGCCTAAACACAATGCCTAAACACAATGCCTAAGCACACAACTTTATTGTATCACCTCCGCAGAGATAATCATAACATCATCCTTCGGACGGTCGTTGCCGTCTGTGTTCAACTTTTCTATCTTATCAACCACTTCCATACCATCTATTACCTCACCGAACACAGTATATTGATTATCCAGGAACGGAGTTCCTCCCTCCTTGGTGTAAGCCTTGATTTGCTCCTCGTTAAAGTGGAACCTGCCCTTCTCTCTGGCTATCTGACTAGTCTTGGCTATCAGCTCATTCTGCAGCTTGCTTATGCCCTCGTTGTCATTTGCATCCTGTAGCTTGATAATGGTGTCACGGTTCTCTTGGCACAGATTGTTGAAAATGTTCTGCAGTTCCTGCTGACCAATCTGCCCCTCCATCTGCTCCAGCTCGGTCTTACCGTATCTCTTGCCTGTCACAATGTAGAACTGAGAACCCGATGATTTGCGATCAGGATTCACCTGGTCAGCCATACGTGCAGCACTCAGAGCGCCGCGCTTGTGGAAATATTGCGGATAAACAAACTCAGCGTCAATCATATAACCCGGACCACCCGTACCCAGCATCACACCCGGAGCGGCACCCTTAGACTGTGGGTCACCCGTCTGGACCATGAAGTCCTTAATTACACGGTGAAACAGCACACTGTCATAATATTGTTCCTCCACCAGTTGGATGAAATTGTTTCTGTGCAGAGGAGTCTCGTTGTACAACTTTACTTTGATGTCACCCAGCGAGGTCTTGATTAGAACTACCGTCTCCGGCTCTTTGGGTTGCGCGTTAGCATTGTGCGAAGCATTTCCTCCGCAGGAATTCAGTGTAGTACTCATTAAAAGAAAAGCGATTATTTTTGATTTCATATAAATCAGACGTTTTGAATCCGATAAAGAATTCGATTTTTAAAGTCACAAAGATAAGCAAAACTCTTGTCAAATAACAAAAAATCCGTTAATATTGGCACTTCCCCTGATAGATAACAGAGATGATTTTGCTCTCTTTCTATATTTACAATATTCCGTTTTGATTGATTATATGACTAAAAATCACCACTTTGCATAATTTTAAAAATTCAGATGATATTTTTTGCACAAAAAGTTAAGGATTAGCAACTCTTTTTTAAATAACAATAGCTATCTTTGGCGAATAATTCGCATCTCATCAGAATTGAGAAAATGAAAGAGAACTTTATGAAGCAAATTGCGTTGTACGTATCCAAATATCTAAGTACACGCGTAGTATTTGCTTTAGACCTAATAATCTGTACCTTATCATCACTGCTGGTAACCATACCGGCAAACTATATCATTGGAGAATATTTGGTTGGAGCCCGTTTTATCTTGCTTTGGACCGTTGCCGCATTTGTCTTTTCCGCCGTCTCTGCCAGCATAGTAAAGAGCTATAAAATCATCATCCGTCACTCAACCATCAGAGACCTTGCAGGCTTCCCGATAAGCGTATTATACAAGGATCTCATGCTTGGCCTGTGCATCTTCCTGATGTTCCCGCAGATAAAACTTAACTCGCTCTTCTGGCTCCTCTGTGCCGATTTCTTCATAAACCTCTCCCTGCTCATTTGCGTGCGCATGTTCATGATAATCCTCTATGATATCTTCAAGAGCAAGATACGTGAACGCCAGCACTGCAGACGCATCCTGGTTTACGGCACCTCAGACAAGTCGGTATCCATACTGCAACGTTTCTGGGACTCTTCCCATTACGAGATAGTAGGATTCCTCTCGGGAGAACATATCTCACGCAACTTCGCCATATCAAACCTCCACGTCTATAACATAGGTACCGAGGAGCAGTTTGCCAGCCTGATCGTCGATTTAAGTCTGGGCGGCATACTTTTCGCTACCGAGTCCGATGCCAAATCCGAGCAGGACCGTCTGGTACAGTACGCCACTCGTCTGAACCTTAAGATACTCATGGTCCCGTCTCTCGACGAGATCGACGGAAACAACCTTGTCAACTACCGCATACGTGAAGTCAAGATAGAAGACCTCCTGGGCCGTGAAGAGATAAAATGCTCCCTCGAAGAGATATGTGAACGTTTCACCGGCCGTAACGTCATGGTAACCGGAGCTGCCGGTTCCATAGGCTCCGAGCTGTGCCGTCAGCTGGCAGGAATAGGAGTCGAGAAATTGATACTCTTTGACAATGCCGAGACACCGTTACACAATCTTCGTCTGGACCTGGAAGACAAATTCCCCGAGTTGGAATTTGTCCCTATCATAGGAGACGTACGTGACAAAAACCGTTTGGGCTTTGTCTTCGATAAGTTCCGTCCCAATGTAGTATTCCATGCCGCAGCCTATAAACACGTGCCTCTTATGGAAGAAAACCCCTGTGAGGCTATCCGTGTCAATGTAATAGGCTCCAAACACATAGCCGACAAATGTCTCGAGTACGGTGTAGACATGATGGTCATGATCAGTACAGACAAGGCCGTTAACCCCACCAATATCATGGGCTGCAGCAAGCGCCTTGCCGAGATCTACGTACAGTCATTGGGCCTGGCACTTGAGAACGGCAATATTCAGGGACGCACCAAGTTTGTCACCACCCGTTTCGGCAACGTACTGGGCTCCAACGGCTCCGTTATACCCCATTTCCGCGAACAGATAGAGCGCGGAGGTCCCGTCACCGTCACCGATCCGCGTATCAACCGCTACTTCATGACCATCCCCGAGGCTTGCAGACTAGTCATGGAGGCCTCAGTCATATCACAGGGAAACCAGATAGTAGTCTTCGATATGGGCGACCCGGTCAAGATAGACGACCTGGCCCATCGCATGATAGAGCTGGCCGGCTTCATACCCAATCAGGACATCATGATTACATATACCGGACTTCGCCCGGGTGAGAAACTATACGAGGAGGTCCTCTCCAAAAAGGAAAATACAGATCCTACCCGTCATGACCGCATACGCGTAGCCCGTGTACGTATGTATGACTTCGAAGAGGCTACCGCAATAGCTGATCAACTGGAAGGACTGGCGTCCGGAGCAAAGATACCCGATATGATACGTCTCATGAAAAAGACCGTACCCGAGTTCAAGAGCAACAACTCTCCCTTCGAGGAATATGACAACGAATAAAACCGATAATACCTTAAGCTGGTTCGTCGCATACGTCAAGTCTTGTCACGAAAAACGTGTCGCCTCCACACTTGAGGCTATGAACGTAGAGTATTATCTGCCCATACAGCAGGTACGCCGCAAGTGGAGCGACCGCGTGAAGATAATAGAGAGGATGGTACTTCCCCGCATCATATTTGTTCGCACTACACTTAATGACCGCGTAGAGCTACTCGATAAAGTGTCTTCTATGGTAGGTTATATGACCAGCTATGGCGCATATACTCCCGTTGTAGTGCCTGACCATCAGTTGGAGCTCTTCCGTTTCATGGTAGAAAAGTCCGATGAAAACGTGTTGATTGAGACCGGACCTCTTTACCCTGGAGACCATGTGCGTGTCAAGGAGGGACCTTTGGAGGGCTTGGAGTGCAATCTCGTCGAAGTAGGCAGCCGCCGATGCATTGCAGTAGCTCTAGGCCCCATAGGCAATGCCGTTATAGAGATAGCCCAGGATAAACTGGAGAAAATTATAACTACCTGACCGGTTCAGGTAATCTCTCAAAAGGTACAATTCAGAAAAATTGTACCTTTTATATGAATGATAGTTGCAAAATAACCTATAAATAGGTATTTTTGCCTTTTTAAGAAAACAGACAGACATCGCCCTTCATATCACTCTCTCAGTGACAATGTGACAGGCGACCGCGGAGCGCGCCCGGACCGCATCCCGCATTCTATCCGAAAATAAACAAAACCCGTTGGCGGAATTAAAAAGATAATATATTGATGTTTAAAAAGTTGTGCA
>CAZYFO010000077.1:0-7253 GCA_964646955.1 uncultured Bacteroidaceae bacterium
ATAGTGTTATAGTTGATTGATATACTATTATAATTTCTATCTTTTATCTCTTAAGATGGTTTTATTTTTTTATATACTAATAGGCATTAAGTAATTTGTTTTGTATAGTTAGAAGGTTGAGAATGAGAATAATCATCATATATTTAATAATTTTTACAGTACTAATGTAAGAATTGTTCATGTTCTCTTTTTTTTTTAAGACTCTTTCTGTATGTTTGAATTAAATTCCAATGATAACAGATTATGCATAAACTAAGATTGTTGCTAAAAAAGATTTTTTGCATGGTAGTTTTGATGGCAACTTCCCTGTCTTCAATGGCTATTCATGTGCAGTTGGAGCAAATATCCATCAAGGAGGGCTTGAATTTTCAGGAAATAACTACGTTAGAGAATTATTCCGACAAATGTCTTTGGATAGGAACAAGTATAGGTTTTAACTCTATTTCTAACGGTAATATTACTGAATATTCTTATATAACAATAAACGGTTCTGAAAAAATAACAGGAAGAGTAGAAGATATAACTTCTTATTCATATAACAGAGTGTTGATTGCATCGGAGAATTTTCTGATTGAGTTTAATCAAGGCAATAAGAAGTTTACGCCTATATTGTATGAAGGAAAGGATATTATTACAAAAAGTATTTTGATATTGGGAGAAGATGCTTATTTCATAGAAAATAGTACGAATTCATTATTGAAATATAGTTTTCAATCAGGTATAGTAAGTTTGGTATATCAGTTTGATAAAAGTAATCAGTTCTTATTTTCAAACATTTTGAAACCCATCAATTCGAATGATTATTTGTTCCTACTGGATGATACAAAGGGTATTTTTAAAATTAATCTGTTAACAAAGGAGGTTAAGAAAATAGAGATAGTTAATAGCCCTATCGTATCCAAGGCATCCATTGTTGATTCCGAGAATAATTTGTGGATAGTATATAAAGAAAATGGACTAGAAACTTTTTCTATTGATTCAGGTTTTAAGAGTGTGGCTTCATATTCAAAGAGTAATTCGAAGTTGGATTATGAACACATAAGTTGTCTTGTTGAGTTGCAAAATGGAGATATCTGCATTGGAACTGATGGAGCAGGTATGTATATAATTAGAAAACTTTCCGGTAAGATTGATCTTAAAACCCATAATCTTTTTGATGAAACCACGACGATGTGCTTAGTGGGTCATAATGTGGTTTTCGGGACTCCTTACCATGGTTTGATATTAGCCAGACGCAGCAATTTTCATTTGCTAAATGATATGAATCTGAGTAATGATAATATATTATCTAACAATATAGCACTTTCGGCATATGATGAGGGGAACGGAACTATTTGGTTTGGAACTGCAGATGGAGGAATAAATAGATATGACGAGGAAACCGATGTTAACACTTCATACATTAGTTCAAAGAAATTCAAGATTCATTTAATAAAACGTTTTGATGAAAACAGACTTCTATTAGGAACTGAGCATGACGGATATCTGCTTTTTGATAAAAGAACAGGCTATATTTCAGATACATTTATGGATATGTTTCATGATTTGAAATATGATTTGCAGAATGATTCCGTATTAATTACTCAGGATAACAAGGGAGATTATCTGCTTTTTAACGTTAATGGGGAAAATTATCGATATAACCCAACAATAGATAAAAAAGAGATATTTAAACTCTTCTCGAATGAGAAAACCGGTATTAAAGAAAAAGTTTTAAAGGTAACAGAAAGAGATTCCTATGCCGTAATCTCCACAAAACGAACTATAAGTATTATCGATTATTCGGATTTGTCCAGCAAGCGTATTTATTCCGCAGAAGGAGATTTTACTACATTCACCATAGATCCCGATGGGTTGGTATGGTTTATTGATAGGGATAAACTATTTAGTTATGACCCGGAAACCCAATTGGACTCACTTGTTTTTTCTACCCCTAATGGTTGTATTTTATCGTCTCTTACTGCTGACAATAAAAACAATATTTGGGTAACGAGTGTTGGAGGATTGATTTATAAATATGATAAGAGTAAGGGTACTTATTCAATTTATTCTAAAGAGGACGATGTACCTATGGTAAATTTCCTAAGGTCTTTTGCGCTTTGTTCATCTACCGGTAGAATATATTTGCCAAGCACCTTGGGCCTGTTAGTCGTTGACGCTCATGATATGGTAGATAGAGAATATGTCCATAGGGATATTTACACGAGTTCTATTATTATCGATGGAGAGTCAGTTTCTATTCCAGAGAACGGTAAGTTGAAAATACATAATGGCTATAAGTCGTTTGAAATGGAGATGGCTGTAAACATGCATGATCCAACCGTTCCTGTTCTTATGAGACTTATTATGGAGAAGAATGGAAAGGAGGTCTTTTCTTCGGTTACTTTTAAGCCGATATTTAGCAATAATATGCTCAAACCTGGAAAATACACATTAAAAGTGCAGACTCTTGACTTTATTGGATGGAGTGAGCCAATCACTATGCTTGAATTTAAAGTAAAAGTTCCTTTATTTTTATCAGGTCCCATGTTGACATTTCTTTTTATATTTATTGTATTCAGCATATGGTTTATCTCTAATGCCAGATATCAAGTAAAACAACGTAAGATAGAGCAGCTTCTATTTGATGAAGCTACTAGACAGAAAGAGTCAAGAATCGCATTTATTACCAGTATTGCTCATGAACTGCGAACTCCTTTATCTTTGTTATATAATCCCCTAAAGGATATTATGAATAATAAGACCCCAGAGGATCATGATTACGATAAGTTGGAACGCATATTTGCTCAGGTTAAAAGAATTACAAATATGGTAAACATTATACTTGATAGTGTTAGTAGAAGTGATGTCTCAATCGCAAGCAAAATTGAAGCAGTAGATATAAATGAATGGTTTTCTCATAAGTTGATTGAATTTCATGAATTGAGTGACCAAAAGAAACTCGAGATGAAATTTGAGCCTTATCCTTTTAGTGATAAGATAAATATTGACCTTGAAGTATTGGAAACGGCATTTAACAACGTGATTTCCAATGCTATAAAATATAGTGATTCCGGTGTAATAACTATATCCATTAAGCCTATTCAGAATTATATAAGAATCTCTGTTGCAGATCAAGGACGTGGTTTCAAATGCAATCCGGAAGACCTCTTTAAACGCTTTTTTAGAGAGAGGAGTGATGTTACCGGACATGGTTTGGGACTTCCATATGCCAAAACTCAGTTAGAGAACATAGGAGGTTCAATTTCTGCTGAACACAATGTAGGTGTAGGTTCAGTTTTTAATATTGATATTCCTTTTGAGTTGTCGGATGAAAACTCATTGTCTTCTTACATTGAGAAGGTGAATGAGGAAACAATAGCAGAAGAAGATCAGTCTGAAAGCACCTCATTCAATACGAAAGACAAGGTTTTGATGTTTGTTGATGATGATTCCGATCTTTGTGAATATATAAAGAATGAGTATCAGTCTCTTTTCAAAACGGTTATTTTAGCAAAGGATGGAAAGGTTGCGTTGGAAAAGATTAAGAGTAGTATTCCCGATGTCATAGTAAGTGACATAATGATGCCTAATATGAATGGTTTCGACCTCTGTAAAGAGATTAAGTCAAATATTGAGTTTAGTCATTTGCCTGTCATATTGCTGACATCCAGAACTGATTCTCTTGTAAGAATGACCAGTTACAAGTTGGGAGCTGATGCTTTTATTCCTAAACCGTTTGATTTCAAGGAACTTTATAAGATTATAAAGAGCCAACTCTGGAACAGGTATGAGATAAAACGTCAGTATTCACAGTCACTCTTCTCTTCGATGTCGGAAGAGCAGACTTTCAGTGCTGCTGATGAGCAATTTGTTTTGAAGTTGAATAAGTTCATCAACAGCAATCTGTCGAATCTTGCTCTGGATATTGAGATGATATCAAATCATATGAATGTTTCCCGTTCGACACTGTTCAACAAAATGAACGAACTGTTGGGAACATCGGCGGTTAAGTATATTCGTCGATTAAGAGTGGAGGCCTCGAAAAAATTACTTGAGAATACTGATAAATCAATTCTGGATATTGCCCTGGAATGCGGATTTGCGGACAGCCAGTATCTAAGTGCCGTATTTAAACAGGAGACGGATGAAACTCCTTCGCAATATAGAAAACGTTCGAGAAAAGAGAATACGGTTTAGCCAAATGAAATAAAAAAATGGCCCTCGAACTATCGAGGGACATTTCAATTATAGGATACCGTATTTCTTTCCGTAATCGAGTTGTTGTTTTAGGAAGTCTGAGCAATAGATTATCTGATAATCGATAATCTTACCGTCTTTCTCAACCGGCACGATATCAGGATTGATGAAACCTCCGTAAGGTTTGAGATTTAGGGCATCATAACGCTCTTTTACCTCCTTATGTAAGGTTGGGTCAATGTTTACGGCATATTTCTCAATAAGAGCTTTTCCTGCTTGATAATCGCCTTCCGACTTAATACGCTGTACCTCGGCAAGCAGATTGGCAAAAAGTTTGCGCAAAGCCTCATAATTGTTTATTACGAAATACGTCTTACCGTCTCTGATTTTTTTCTCGATGACATTGTCTTTTGCTCCTTGCTCGTAGCACCATTCAGCGATGAGCTTACGGTTCTGCATGTGTGCTTCGGTATTCTGGCGGCCTAACTCAATACGGTTGAACTGTACAAAAAGTCCATTGCGGATATAGTTTGAGTATTCGGCTTTATAGGCATCCTTATCAGGCATGATTCCCAATTCGACCATCTTGGGATCTGCTGTAAAGTAAAGACCGAAAAGATCGGCACGGGTCTCTTCAAGAGCAGAAGAGTATTCACCCATGGCAGTAGAAGAAACACCCGGCAAAAGTTGTCCGGAGCCATGCCCAAGGCACTCATGAAGGTCGGTATGTATCTCATCGGCATATGGACCGTACTTTCTGTAAAGAGCCTTTTCCTCATCAGAATAAGCGAACTCGTCAATTATATTCTTAGGTGACTCTTGAGCTGCTAAATCGTAGGCATGCGTTATGTTGGTAATGGTGACAGATTTGCTTCCATAATCTTTACGAATCCAGTCCGCGTTTGGTAAGTTTATTCCGATAGGGGTTGCTGGATAACAGTCTCCTGCCAGACAAACAGCGTTAATGACTTTAGCAGAAACACCCTTGCACTCTTTCTTCTTGAAACGTGGGTCAACGGGCGAATTGTCTTCAAACCATTGGGCATTTTTGCTGATTATTTCAGTACGTTTAGATGCATCGTGGTCTTTGATGTTGACATGTCCTTCCCAAGCGCCTTTTCGGCCTAGCGGATCGTTATAATCCTCAATGAATCCATTGATAAAGTCAATAGTGCCTATAGTGTCTTTTACCCATTCTATATTAAACTGATCCCATATTTCAAGATATCCGGTGCGATAATACTCGACGAGAAGACCCAGAGCTCTCTTTTGAATATCGTTTTCGGCAACGGCGGCAGCCATTGTCAGCTCTTCACATATCTTTTCAATAGCTTGGCCGTAAATCCCTCCAATCTTCCAAACCTCTTCATAGATGTTGCCGTCCTCATCTTTTACAACTTTTGTATTTAACCCGTAAGAAACAGGAGTAGAGTCAGACGTGTCAATGAGTGAAGCATAATAATTCTCCACTTCATCTCGTGTAACTCCATCATAGAAGTTTACTGAGGACTGAAGAACAATGTCTCCTGAAGTAGCAGTCGAACGTCTTTGTTGATATAGATTCTTATCATATACGTATGGTATGATCAGGTCTGTCAGAGAGTCATTGCCTACAGCGCTCATTAAAGACTTGAAATAGTCCTGAGAACATGTAGGGAAGAACTTGTCCTCTGCATAATGATGATGAATGCCTTTAGCGAAGAACACTCGTTTGGCATATACTGTAAAGTCCTGGAAATCTTTACATTTTCTATCTCCTTCATAGTTGTTTAGGATATTTTCCAATACATGACGCAAAGTGAGGTTATATTCACAATTCTGGTCCCAGTGAATGTCGCGGCCCCATTTTGCAGCCTCACTAAGATGATAAGCATACTCTTTTTGTTGAAGAGTAAGGCTGTCCCATCCCGGTATCTGATAACGGATGATTTTTATATCAGCGAACTCGTCTACCAAGTACCTGAAATCTCCTTTTTTTTCTCCGCATCCGGCCATAACGGTAAAAGCTCCTATAAACATCATAGTTTTAAAAACACTTTTCATATGGTTACAAAAAATCAATAAATAAAATTCAAATAAAATCTACGACTCCTCCTCAGAGGTATCTTTTTCATCTTTTACGGGTAGCCTGTGTTTGATTGATTTTTCCCAAGCAACTTTGCGTTTGAGATATTCTTCATATTTGTCTTCCAGATAGTTGTCTGCCATTTTACAACTCGATTAATAATTGTTTAATTGTCTTGCCTAAAACAGGATGAGTCATGTTCGGCGCAATTTCGGCCATAGGCTGCAATACAAACAGGCGTTCAGTCATTTTGGGATGCGGTAAACATAAATCCTGTGTTGTTAGGACCAGATTATCAAAAAAAATCAAATCCAAATCAATGATGCGGTCACAGAAATCTTCACTAACGCTTTTGGACGTACGTCCCATCTCTTTTTCAATTCGTTTTGTCTCGAAAAGTATTTGGGATATCTGTAACTCAGTCTCTACCTTGACCGCAATATTATAAAACAAATTCTCTGAAGAGAAGCCCCAAGGTTCGGTCTCAATTATTGATGATTTCTTCAGAACAGTCCCTATCCTTTCTCCCACAAGGTTTAAGGCAGTGTCAATATTCAGTTGCCTATTCCCAAGATTGGTACCTATTGACAGGAAAAGTTCGGATTTTTTCATCAATTGTTCATAATAAGCATAGCATCACCATAACAACCGAACTTGTAACCCTCCTTAAGTGCTACGTTGTAGGCATTCATAATAAGGTCATAACCACCGTAAGCACATGTCAACATCAACTGGGTTGATTCGGGCAACTGTAGGTTGCAGACCATACTGTCAGCAACTGTAATGTTGTATGGAGGGAAAATGAACTTATTGGTCCAGCCTTCAAAAGGTTTGATTAGTCCGTCTGTTCCTACGACTGTCTCCATAGCGTGGATGACTGTGGTACCAATAGCACATACGCGGTGTCCGCTCAGTTTGCAGTCATTTACTTTTTTGGTACATTCCCCTGTTACAAACATCTGTTCCGACTCCATCTTATGTTTCGTCAAATCTTCTACATCAATCTCTC
>CAZYFO010000078.1:0-7235 GCA_964646955.1 uncultured Bacteroidaceae bacterium
CTTGAAATTCTACCATTAGAATTCATCATTTCCATTATCATTTTGCTTGTAGGTTCTTCGGCTTTTTTCTTTCCTTCAATATTCTTGCCATAATACGCGGATTTGTCATTCGTCTTATCCTTATTTCGGACTGTGGTTATTTTATGATTGCGTACCACTTTCTCCTTCTCCTTGGAAACAGTAATGTCATAGTTGGCAATTGATAACCCAATAAGCTGTGAACCGTCAAAGTTTGATACTGCCTTTCCGTCAATGGTAAAGCGGTTGATAGTGTCGGCCTTTTCTGATATTTCTCCGGTAATTGGAGCAGTCGCCATAAGCGCTGAAAGCAATAATGTAAGCATGATTTTGTAGTTTTATTTGTTATTTGCAAGTATTCTGGTGGAACCGTCCTTTCGGTTGCGAACCATGATGAAGGTGCTCGAGCTACCGTCCTTCATCGTAGCTGTCAGTATAACCCTGGATCCTTGGGGCTTGGCAACAATTGATTCAACGTCATGAACGTTAAATTCCATCAGTATATTAATGTTCTCTGCTATTTCAATCGGGGTGAATTCACAACCAATGTGGGGCTTGATGAAAATAATCAGTAATGCGACGCAGGCGGCAATCGCTGTGATGGCAATACTGATGTGTCTGATGCCTTTCTTATGTTCAGTGTCAGACAATACCTCGGCCTTTGGCCAATCCATAAGAATCAGTCCGGCTACATCAGATTCATCGGCATCAACTTTATGGGTAGAATAATATTCGCCCAAAAGTATCTCTTCCTGAACGGTGGTGTCCGCTTCCAGATATCTGGCTATGAGTCTCTGTCTGTATTTTTTGTTTTCTATCATATTGGCTTTTTCATTTGCTCCAACATCTGCTTTCTAGCTGTGGAGATGGTTGTTTTAATACTTGCTTTGGGCTTTCCGGTCATCTTGGCTATGTCATCAAGCGAAAGCCCAAGTTCGTTTCTTAGTTCCAAATAATGGATTTGGGTGGGCGTCAGTGACTTGTACAACTCATCACGTATTATCTTGTGATCTTGAACATCGGTCAGAGCTGTCGCCGGAGTACCGCCTTCTACGTCAATGTCAGAAATAGATACCGTGTTTGTCTTTTGATGGCGAATGTTGGCAACGATCAGATTCTTGATGATTTTTACAGCAATAGCCTCGGCATTAATTATAGGATAGTTTTCAGAAATAAGACGCCAAAGGGTCAATAATGTTTCCTGAACAATGTCTTCAGGGGCATCATCTAAGTCATTACCGGCCTTGTAGCGCCAGACCAGTGCCAGAAGTTTGTTTCTTACCGATACTGCAAATATGTCAAAATCCTGTCTTGTCATTTTTTACCCTTCTGTATATAAGTAGTAAAAATACGCCAAAAGTTAATCCGATTCACGCAAAAAAAATCAATAGGTATAATTATCACTAAGCGACAATACCTATGTAAATACTAAAAAGATTCTTTTAGTATCTATTGGCGGAATTAAATTAGTGCATACTTAACTCTGCCAATAGGTAATTAATTAAATGCCAGCGTTTTTATAAAAATCATCCTTTTGGGGTTAAAAATATATTATCATAGGCTTGCATTGTAAAATAAATCATTTTTTTTCTTGTTTTTATCAATGAATCTTCATAACATTGTCCAATAAACCATTAAATAAATAAATAAGAAATGAAAAAGAAAATCTGTTTAAAACAATTCAAAAGTAAACTTTTTTATGTATTTGTAAGTATTATGTTTTTGTTGTCATCATGTTCTCAGGGAGATTTATCTGACATATATGATGATAATGAAGATTTTAATTCAACCTCTATTTGTAGAACAAAATTAGGAGATCCTGAATCAGATCCCAGAGTAGGTTTTGATCCAGATACAGAATGTGTTCCTTGGGCTTTAGCCTTAATTAAAAACAATTATAATGGATATATCACAGAGAGTGTAAAAATTGACGTGTCGATAGCCCTTTGTGGAGAAGATTATTGGTCTCAGAAATACAAAAAAAGGAGTAGTCATGGATTTTCCCCTTCCGACTTTTGTACTGCTGCTGGAAAATTAGGTATAGGTTCTTATACTAAAATAGATGGTCACGGAAGTAATGTCATAACAGAATTAAGTGGTGATTTAGGGAATCATCGTGTATTAGTTAGATCAGCAGCTTCTGGTGGTATGTTCCATTTACAGTTTGCTTCATCTTATGATTCAGTAAATCAGGTAATTCAGTGCAATGACATGAGCAATTCTAGCTCAACCTTTCCAGTATATTTGTCAGAGGTAGTTGGTCTGATCGTAAAGTAATGTAATAATGAAGAATAAATCTTGTCTAGCAGCATTCATGCTTGTTCTAATCCATTGCTCACCGGTTTTTGCCTATGAAAGATATGGTGAGGTTAGAGATGGTGGAAGCAATGGCACATTGTTGTATACAATAGAGCGTTTTGATTCTGACGGACTATTGTATCATTTATATTCAAGTCCTGATTCATTAGAGCCGGTAAAATGTTATGTTTCAGCTCTTGATTCTATCATGCAGGATAGAGTTATAATACCGGGACACATAGAACATGATGGCAAGGAATATGCTGTTGAAATCCTCGATTTAGGATTTGAGAATTGTCAGGGACTTATCTCTATTGAAATATTGGAAGGATGTTCACAAGTGGGATATTGCGCATTCAGAGGCTGTACGTTTTTGTCTGAAGTGAAATTACCATCATCAATGCATTTCATTACCAGATTCAGTTTTGAAGGGTGTGTCAATCTTCGGTCCATTACATTGCCTGTAGGAGTTTTATTGGGAGGAACAGTATTCAAAAGTTGTTACAGCCTTGAATCCATTAACCTCGAGAATGTGGATTACCAATACAATAGTTTTGAGAATTGTTATAGCCTGAAAAAAGTAATATTTGATGAAAAGCCGATAGATGCTTTGCCTTCTAAGATGTTCAAAAACTGTATTAGTCTGGCGAAAATAGATATTCCAAATTGTAAAAGTATAGGAAGTGAAGCTTTTGAAGGTTGTACGGATTTGCGTTCGGTAACAATTCCCGATGGAGTCCAAAAGATAGGCGAACGTGCTTTTGAAGGTTGTGAATCTTTGACTTCCATATATATTCCATCATCTGTTCAGTTTGTTGCTTCGGATGCCTTTAATGGATGTGAAAATCTTGACACAATTATAGTTGCAGAGGATAATCCTTGGTTGGAAAGCAGCGATGAGAATAATGCCGTAGTTGAAACCGCTACAAAAACTCTTGTCAGAGGCAGTCGTTCAGTAAGAAATCTGCAAGGAATTAAAAGAATAGGCGATTATGCGTTCTCCGGATGTAAGGTTGAAGAAATAGTAATACCGGATGGTGTCACTTCAATAGAAAGAGATGCTTTTAAAGGATGTACTGAGTTAAGAAAGGTCTTTATTCCGGTTAGTGTAACATCCATAGGTGATTCTGTTTTTGAGGATGTTTTTGGAGATTGTCGGTCCTTATCATCTATTGTAGTGGAACGTGGAAATAAGATATACGATTCAAGGAAAAACTGTAATGCGATAATCAAAACATCTGAAAACCGATTAATATCCGGAAGCAGTTTTACTATCATTCCTAACGGAGTGACGGAAATTGCTCCATGGTCATTTTGGGGGCGTTCAAATCTAAGTAAGATAACTATTCCAAAAACGGTAAAATCAATATCTTCCGGTGCTTTCGCAGACTGTTCCGGTTTACAAGAGATAAAGGTTAACAGACGTAATTCGATTTATGATTCGAGGGAAAACTCTAATGCCATCATTATTAGTTCATCAAAGACACTCCATACCGGATGCTGTAGGACAACAATCCCGTCAGAGATAACATCTATAGGTAAGTACGCATTCTACGGAATGAACGGAATGGCCTCTATGATAATTCCTGAAAATATTGAAAGTATAAAGGATTATGCATTTTATAAGTGTTCCGGTTTGAAAGAATTAAAGATATCCGATCACGTTTCCTTTATAGGTGCAGGAGCTTTTGAGAAATGTTCCGGACTTACATCCTTCCAAATACCTGCAGGTATAGATACATTGTATAGTTCTTTGTTTTATGGGTGTACCGCTTTGAAAAGTGTAATAATACCGCAGGGGGTGATTCAGATACGTAGTTCAGTATTTCAAAATTGTACTGCTTTGGAAACAATTATCATTCCAAAGAGTGTAACAACTATCGGTGACGGTTCTTTTAGGGGCTGTTCAAGTTTGCGATACGTCAATATTCAAAACCCTGAATCCTGTATTTGTTCAGGCGTATTTGAAGACCATGCAGATTTTGTAGATGCCAAAGATTACAACAAAGAGAAAAAACTCGCTGTTCCGATGTCTTCCTATGGCACGACATGGCCGGTATCACGTTCTGTGATTTACGTATCAGAATAACTCTCTGATTATGAAGTGTTTTGTATTATCGAAGATTTACATTGTAGATGGATGGAAACGATAAACCTTGTGAATGTTTATAATGCATGGAATATATCGTATTAAAAACTTAAATGAAGAAAGATAGAACAACAATAGCCATTACTATGATATTTGCCGGGAGTGTGTTTATCACTTCCGGCAAATTCTGTAATTTCGAAAATGACGCCAAGCTATATTTCACCGTACTTTCATCGTTAATATTACTTATCGTCATATTCTTTTTTAGAAAGGGTTTCAGTAGCCTTGTTTCTTCATATAGGAGTATAGATCTTGCATTATGTATTAGTGTTGTAGGCGCAATAAATGCCATCTACGGATGGTTGCAGTATTATGGGGTGATGATTTCTCATCACTCAGATTTTGCAGTTACGGGAAGTTTTGAAAATCCTGCCGGATATGCAGCGGTACAGACATTAGTATTCTCAATAAGTCTGTATTATGCACTCTCGAAAACGAGTAAATCAGCAAAAGCTATATTCATAGCGTCTTCATTCTTAATGCTATCTTCAATAGTAATATCACATTCTAGAACAGCTATTATAGCCGTAATTGTATCATCAACTATTGTTTGTTATTGTGAGGTCCACCATTTTCGAAGAATTGTGAGTAAGAAATGGGTAATTGCAATAATGGCATTGTCAGTAGTTGTGATCATAATATCACTGTACTTATGGAAAAAAGATTCGGCAGATGGAAGGTTGTTCATCTGGAACAATTGTTTAACCATGATAGCAGATAAACCATTGTTCGGATTCGGACACAACGGTTTTACCGGTAATTACATGAACTATCAGGCAGCGTATTTCTCATTACATCCCGATTCACAGTATGCAGCATTGGCAGATAACATAATACACCCATTTAACGAATATCTGAAACTGACAGTTGAATACGGAATTGTAGGACTATTAATCAGCGTCGTTTTATTGGTACTAATAGTCATCAACATTGTCAAAAAGAATCACTCACAAAAGGGACTATTAATTGCATTATTAGCGTCATTCATAATATTTTGCTCATTCTCTTATCCATTTCACTATGCTTCAGTTTGGTTCCTTTTGTTTTATTTGTTTATTCTTATATTACCGGATGCAATATTAGAAAAGACGACATTAAAGTCTGTTCGTTATTCAATAATAACAATACTGATAATAGCATTTGGGCTGAGCTCTTTTATGATGTATAACGACATGAAATGGGCAGAGATCTCAAAAAGGTCGTTAATGGGAAAGACGGAAAAGATGCTTCCATACTATGCCAAGATGAAAGGCGTCAAGTCACACGATCCGTTATTCCTTTATAATTACAGTGCAGAGCTAAATGTAGTAGGACGCTATGAGGAGAGTCTATCCATAATAGATGAATATCTACCTTATTTGAATGATTATGATGTTCTGATATTAATGGGAGATGATTATACAAAGCTTGGCAGAACCGAAGAGGCTTTCAAAGTTTATAAGAAAGCATCCTTGATGATTCCAAATAGATTTGTTCCACTTTATAACATAATGAAGCTTTATCAATCGATAAATGATAATGATTCTGCAAGAATTATCGCAGAGCAAATAGTATACAAGCCTGTAAAAATAAAATCAGTTTCGATTTCAGCTATAATTGATGATGCATTTCTTATTTTGAATAAAGATAATAAATAGAAAAGGTAGCAAAATTATTCTACAACTTTATATTTCGTTTTTCTGTTCATTGGGAAGAGGAAAGATAATTGCTTCAATTTGCTTCGTTTATTATTTGCAAATAAACTATGCAACCTGTTGGAGAAATTAGAAATAAAAAAGATTTTTGTATAGAAAGTTGCGCATATTGTTGATAATTAGTATATTAGAAGTGACCAAACTTTTAATACAAAGTCAACATATGCACAACTTTCATACAATATTCGCTAGATTTCTTGAGATATGCAAGCATTTCTCCAATGATTTGGCAAATGAAGCCGGAAATATAAAGCGCAGAGGTGTTGTTCCAAGGTTTTCTGATTTGGAGGTTATCTCTCTTAGTTTGACGGCAGAAACCTTAAGTATTGACAGCGAAAATAATCTTTTCAACCGATTGACAGAATACGAAACATCATTTCCCAATATGATATCAAGACGCCAATTTAATGACCGTCGAAAGGTCACAGGAGAACTTTGTGATATCATCAGAAAACGTATTGCTGATAGTATTGATGGAGGAGAAGAGTATTTCTGCATAGATTCAAAACCGATAGAAGTCTGTCGCATAGCAAAGAGGGAAACGTTGCAAGATGGTGAAACAGGATTATTCAAAAGCTCCAAATTTCGGATATTGTGCTTCTCAAGGTGTTCATTATTACGGATATAAACTGCATGCTCTTTGCGGCTTAAGTGGAGTCATCCATTCCTACGACCTTACTAAAGCCGGTTTTCATGACATCAAGTATCTCCAAGATTTAAAGTTAGAATATCATGATTGTAGTATCTTCGGTGATAGAGGATATATCGGCAAAGAAGTTCAATTGGATTTGTTTGAAACTGCAAACATTAAATTGGAATGTCCATATAGACTAAACCAGAAAGATTGAAAACCTCAATTTATTCCATTTGCAAAAGCAAGAAAACGAATTGAAACTGTATTTTCTCAACTTTCCGATCAATTTATGCTAATAAGAAATTACGCGAAAGAAACTAATGGATTGTTTGTACGAATAATCGGAAAAATTAGTTCATTTACGATACTTCAATATATTAACAAGATCAATACTGTCCACTAAAAAAATGGACGATTAAAAATTAAATAAATTCGGTTCACT
>CAZYFO010000079.1:0-7001 GCA_964646955.1 uncultured Bacteroidaceae bacterium
CGGTTTTACTATCTATGATAGGTACGGTATATAGATCGGATTTCCGGAAATGAATTTTCAGTATTGGTCGATAGGTGATTACAGAGCCAATATGCACATTTTCAACATTGAAAAAGAGTATAAACTAGAGATGGATAGCGTATATACTGCAAATAGAGTGACAATAAGAAATGATGGAACAAATAAGTATCCATTATATGATAAAGAAATGATTAAGAATGGAATTCGTAATGTATATTTTGGGTAGTGTTATTCTAATCCTATTAATAATCCTGATAGTTGGATTATTTTTGCCTAAGAAAAGAATATTGACAAAACAAACTGTTTTCAATGCTCCGATTGAAAAAGTTTACAATATTGTGACCAATAACTCTGTTTGGCAATACCGTACTTCTTTAGATGATTTAAAGATTATAGAATCAAATAACGGCATTGAAGTATGGGATGAAGTTTCGGACGGATATACCATTCGTTTTAAAACCAAAGAGAAGAGACCGTATTCGTTCTATTCTTTCGAAATGAAGAGCAAGCATTTTAACGGTCACTGGTCTGCCGAATTTGAGACCATCGAACAAGTTAAAACTCGCTTCACTGCAACTGAATCTATTGAATACAAAAACCTGTTCATACGTACATTGGCTTACTTTTTTATGAATTTGGGCGAATTTATGGAAAACTATCAAAATGAATTGAGAGAGGAATTAAAAAAGCAATTAAACAATTTAATGTAAAAAGATATGAGTTTATTTACTATTAGCCGGCCCGATTGTCTGAAATGCGGTATCTGTGCCGAAATTTGTCCTAAGGGCATTATTGCGATGGATGATGAAGGATTTCCGTTTCTTTCGGAAGAGAATGCAAAATATTGTGCTCTTTGCGGACATTGCGAAGCCGTGTGTACAACACAAGCGTTGAGAAATACTCTTTTGCCTGAAATGAAAATTATTCAACAAGAAAAATTACAGGAAATCAATTCCGAGAATCTGACGGAGTATTTTCGGAACCGTCGTTCCATCCGCAAATTCTTATCAAAGCCTGTTGATAAATCCACATTGGAAAAGATCTTTGAAACGGTCAAATATTCTCCAACCGGTGTCAATATGCAGCAAAACAAATGGATAATGATTTGCAACAAAGCAGTTATCCGTCGTTTAAGCGATGCCGTTATTGAATGGATGAAAATGATGGTGACTTCCAAATCCGATCTTGCACAAATGCTTGGATTTGAAAATCTGATTAAAATGTACGAGCAGGGTGACGATGTTATTTGCCGGGATGCACCTGATTTTGTGATCGGTTATACCGATGTTGACTATACCGGAGGAGTTCTTGATTCGGTGATTGCCACCTCTCATCTGGAACTGCTGTTACCGTCGTTCGGGTTAGGTGGATGTTGGGCCGGTTTTGTGATGATAGCCTTGGGCTATTCGCAGGAAGTCCGCGATGTGGTAGGTTTGAATGAGTCACACGCCGTGCGTTCCGCAATGATGATCGGCTATCCGAAATATCATTTTTCAAAAGTACCTTATCGTAAAGATGCCGATGTGAAGTGGATATAAAATTCAATCCATCGCGATTTTACATGAATGTATAGTGCTTAGTTTTGCTTACACAAGTGGTTATTTGAGGCAAAAAGTCTTAGAGATTAGGCAAAAAGGTTTGGGGATTTTCTCCAAACCTTTTTTTATTCTGAAATTAAGTCATTGATTTTTGTAGGTGGTTAGTTAATTGTAGTTAAATATAGAGTACTGACTAAATTTTTAGTTCAGACTAAAGAATTAGTTGTATATTTGTGCCGAAACAATATCAATAGTTATGGAAAAAGAGTTGACAAAAGTAGAATTACAATTAATGAATGTTCTTTGGGAGAAACAAGAAGCTTATGTAAATGATATCCTGGAAGAACTTCCTGAGCCTAAACCGGCATATAATACGGTATCCACATTCATGCGAATTTTGGTAGCCAAGGGCTTTGTCGGATTCAGAGCGATAGGCAAGGGGCACCAATATTATCCTATAGTCAGCCGCGAATCCTATATGGATTTCTTTTTGTCCGGTGTGAAAAACACATTCTTCAGCGGCTCATTAAAGTCAATGATATCTTTTTTTGCCAAAAAAGAGAAACTCTCGCCCAAAGAGATAGAAGAATTAATCTCCATTATCAACGATAAATAGATAAAACCATGGTAGAGACATTAACCCCCGTGATTTTTTATATTGGAAAATATATCCTGGCTTCTGCCATTCTATTAGTGTTTTATCTGTTAGTTATCAAAAAACACGCTTCATTCAACGAGTCCAGACTGTTTCTGCTAAGTATCGCCATAGTATCCGTATTTGTATCACAATTCAAAATCGAGGTAACACATCCCGATCCCATAATCGTAGAGGTAAATGAACCTTCTCAACAACAACCTTCTCAACAACTCTTACTACAATATACCAATGCCATAAAGGCCAATGGAGCAATAAATAATCAGGAAGTATCCGCTGCCATAGAGAAGCAGGATAAATGGATATTCTTTCAGAAAATTTCCGGGATAGTCAAAGCCTATCCATTGACAGTATTACTCAGTATCTATATACTTGTATTGCTAATCATCGTATTAAACCTAAGTATTCAGTATTTGCGCATCAGAAGATTGAAAAACAAGGGCTCAGTAAGTTTTATAAATGGACAATGTGTAGTGGAACATGATGAAATATCCACACCCTTTTCTTTTGCCAAAACCATTTATCTTCCTGCAACATTAAACAATAACCAGCGTGAAATAATCATAGAGCACGAATCCGGTCATATTTCACACAAACACTATATAGATGTATTACTACAGGAAATATATCTCGCAATATTCTGGTTCAATCCCATTCAGTGGATAATTGGAAAAGAACTACGCGGAGTGCATGAATATCAGGCAGACCGTACAGTACTGGATCAGGGATTTGAACTGTTCCGCTATCAAACAATCATCCTGGAAGAGGTTATTGGAAATCATTACCGTTTGGCTAACGGATTCAATCAATCATTCACAAAAAAACGCTTTATACAAATGAAACATTCTGAACATCTAAAACTTAGTCGATTAAGAAAAGTCCTATCATTACCGTTTATATTGGTACTTTTCGCAGCCTTATCTTTTCAACCCGGTAAAAGCCAGGTAGTGAAAATCAATACCAAAGTTACCGCTCCTGTAAATAATAATGGACAGTTGCAGACAGAGACCATAGAAAAAACATCAACCTATAGCAATGGAACGTTGCTGACAGAAGATGTAATAACCAAAAGTGAGGATAATATTTCTTCGTATCGTTCCTCTATTGACAGAACCCAGAGTCTCAGTGATTTACAGGCTGCATACGTTAAGTCAATAGACAGCATACTTCAGATGGTAGATCAGGCACTGCCCATAGTAAAAAAACTGGCCAAAAGTAAAGAGCCTTCCAAGGACATAGAAAATATGGAAGCCTTGATGGCCAGTCTGAGTGGAGAGATGGATGAAGAGAGCATCAGATATATGGACCTCTCCGAAGAAACCCGAAACAGTTTTACCCAATCTGATTTTGTACAGCTTGAAGAGATTCTGAAAAGTATGAAAGATAAACTGACTGAACTGAGGGGCAAGAAGATCGATAGTGCAGACTCCCCGTATCTGGAGCAGCCGGAACAACTATGTGATGAATTGGTATCAACCAGTGATTTCTATAAGAAGTTGATGCCGGAGATATTAAATATCATGGGCCGGCTCATGGGACAACTTATGCAGGGCATGATAGGTGGTTTTACAGGAACAGTAAAGTCCAATGGAGATATGGATGAATCAAATCTTGATTCTGATGAAATTGGTAGCATGGGAGGGGCTATAGGTGATGTTTTCGGCCAGTTAGGACAAGCCATGGGACAACTATATACCACGGCTTCTTCTTACGAAGCAACCACTCCGGCTCAAACAAAAGTAACCCCTTCTGCGGTTTCCTCTGTAACCCTCACTGATAATCAAGCCGAGTTGACAAGAATAGCTCGTTCCAGCAATTATACTGAGTCTGTAAGAATAGAAGCCGTTAACAAAATAACTAATGAGGTATTTCTTTTCGATATAATTAAATTCCACTCTATTCCTGAGTCCGTACAAATGGCCGTCGTTAACAAAATTAGTTCTGAGGCACTTCTTTTCGATATAGCCAAATCCGAATCATATACTCTGAATATAAGAATTTCTGCCATTAACAAAATTTACAATCAGGCATTGCTTTCCGATATAGCCAAAAACCAAGAAGGTGAAATTACGGCAAAATTATCCGCCGTTAAAAGAATAACTAATCAGGAGATGCTTTCCGATATAGCCTGTTCTGAAAAAATTCATCAGACTATAAGAATGACTGCTATATCGAGAATAACTAACTATGATGTATTGAAAAAAGTCAAAAAACACGTAAAAGAACCAACAATCAAGGAAACAATTAATGAAAGAATGAAATCTTTTCCAAAATATTGGCATTAGTATTCACTCCCCGGAGATAATCCGGGGAGAATGGTGCTATCGGTTTATATTTTGCATTATCTTTGACACAAATCGAAGATAAGTTGCGCTCGACATAATCCAAATAAACATGGCTTCTGTTCTCGTTTACATTATCTTTGACTAATAAAAAACATAGACCTATGCCGATATTAAGGATTGAAATAAAGAGAGGAATATCGGCAACGGATATACAATTAGGTTTTAAAGTAAACGTTTGAATATGAAACGATTAGCAGTATTATTGATATTATTATCTATGATAGGTGCAGTATATGCAGATATTGCACCAAATCCGATAGTTGGAAAAGGCATATATCCTGTTGGTAACTGTATGATTCAAATGAAAAGTGAAACAGTTTATGCCTATATATACCAGGATTCATCTAGAGTGGAATGCACCTTTGAAATGGTAAACGTGGGAGACAGTATCACCAAGCAGATAGGATTCCCGGATATGAACTTCCACTATAATTCACTTTTAATATTTGGTCCGTCAGATGAAACCAACTTCAATGTCTATGTAGATAATAAGTTATTGACCGAAGATCAGATTCAAGTACCGGCAGAATTGGAAAGTATTTACAATGATCCTAAGTATGCCCCAGATCTCGAGGGCAGGGTTAGATTCGAACTGGCTTATGAGCAAAGCAGAAAAATTGAGCGAGGAAATTTCCCATGGTATGTATGGTATGTCCATTTTGAAAAGAATGAGAAGAAAACAATAAAAGTAGAATACACATTGCCGTGCGGAATAGAAAGAAAAGGACCGAATAAAATTTGTTACTTTAAATACCTTCTTGAAACCGGAGCCGGTTGGTATGGATCAATAGAGCAAGCTCGGATTGAACTGAAACTGTACGATATCAATATGAAAACGGTTGGACGGATACAGCCCGAAGGCTATAAGATATACCCAAAGAGAAAAGTCATAGAATGGAACCTCAAAAATCTTGAGCCCACCAAAGACCATAATATCTATCTGCGGTACTATAACCCCTCTGAGAGAAAAGATTGGGAGAACTATCAGCGAAAGCTTCAAAGAAAAGCCAAGTGAGAAAACGATGCTGCCGCATGCATGGTGTTTTCAGCTGTTTTTGCCACGCATGAAAACTTCAAGTATTGTTATAGCATATCAAAAACAATTCAAATGGTTTTTTACTACCTTTGAGACCATAAAAGTATAGACCAATGCCAGTTGTAAGGATAGAAATAAAGAGAGGGCAGACCAAAGAATTCAAACTGCAGTTTATGGACACCGTTCACGAGTCCATGATGGAGACATTAAAACTGCCCGCCGGAGATAGAAACATCAGGTTGATGGAGTATGATGCAGACTTTTTTGACACAAAACCGCCATATGAATACTTCATCGAAATTATCATGTTCGCCGGTCGTACAAAAGAGACTAAAAGTGTACTATACAAAACCATAGTAAAGAAGTTACAGGAAAAACTGGATATCCATCCGGAAACCATATTCATAGTAGTAAACGAGCAGCCAACAGACAACTGGGGCATTCGTGGTGGAATATCGGCTACGGATATACAATTAGGATTTAAAGTAAACATCTGAATATGAAACATAACCCACAGGACACAAAAGAACAATTGATGGAGGAATATCTGAATCCTCATTTTGTGACACGAAGCAGCTGGCTCAGAGCGGCTGTGTTGGGAGCAAATGATGGAATCATATCCACAGCCAGTCTTGCCATAGGCGTAGCAGCTGCAAGTGATACCCGTGCCCCTATTATATTAGCTACCGTAGCAGGATTGGTAGCAGGAGCATTATCCATGGCAGCCGGAGAATATGTCTCCGTCAGCTCACAAACCGATCTGGAAAACTCCGACATAAAACGCGAAAAACAGGAACTCGAAGACATGCCCGAAGAAGAGCTGGAATGGTTGACCAAAATATACGAAAATCGGGGGCTTAAAAGAGAGACCGCCATGATAGTTGCTAATGAACTAACCGAAAAGAACGCATTAGCCGCGCATGTAAGAGACGAATTGGGAATCAATGAAATAAACCGTCCCAAACCCATACAGGCCGCATTCGCTTCCGGAGCAGCATTTACATCCGGTGGCATCTTGCCATTTCTTATAACCCTTTTCATGCCTTTAAAGAGCATTGAATATTCTCTTTATGGGTTTGCTATTGTATTCCTGATTATCTTAGGTGCAGTATCAGCCAAAACAGGCGGCTCAAGCATCCTCAAAGCCATAGCCCGAATAACATTCTGGGGCACCGCCGCAATGGGCCTTACCGCCCTCGTGGGTCATCTGTTCAATGTAACGGTCGGTTAGAACAGCGATTTGCAGGTCTCATACGCTTGTGTTGTCTGTTGTTTTGAAAAAAATAATATATCCGATGCAAGAAAAATCAGATATTGGGATTTACTATAGTAGATTAATAAATTAAATAACTATGAATAAGTTCAGATTTCTGATTTTTCTTTTGGGATTTTCTGCATCTCTAAGT
>CAZYFO010000080.1:0-6847 GCA_964646955.1 uncultured Bacteroidaceae bacterium
GATAATAAAAAAGTTCCAAATTACTGTCGACTACAAAATCAACTTCATTATATGGCAGAATTCGATATAAATGATTTTTTTTCAGACGTATCGTGGAATTGTTGTTAATAATACGTCCTTCTCCGTCGACAATATACAATATTCTGGAAAAAGGGCCGGTCAATTTTTTTAACACAGATCCTTTTGCCAATATGTTGTGGCCCACATTTAATAATAAAGGTTTATGATTGTCATAAAGTTCTTCTTCTGACATAATTGAGAGTAATAAGGTTTTGTTGCAAAGATAGTGTAAGTCTTAGGTATAAACAAGTCCATTTTTTTTTCAACCGAGATGCTGAATTTGGAATATTTCTGTTGATAATGCTGAATTGGTCGATATTGTACTATTTTTGGTCGATATATTCGTAAAAGGGTGTTAGTTTGAGTATAACTTTGCGACGATGAAAAGATAGCAGGTAAATAATCTATTGTATTGATGATGCACACACACAAAACCATCGGACTAAAGTTCGATGGTTTTTTTGTTGTTCTTATTTCAATGGTACGGAAATAAAGGGTAATTTTGCAGACAGAAAAATTGAAATATTCATATAATCATAATGATACTCTTCTTTAAATCCCCTTCCGGCACAATCGTTGCCACAGAGACTGTCTCAAAACCTGTTGAGGACGATATTAATAAGTTGTGCTGGCTGTATGGCAATGCTACACTTGTAGATAGTGATACATTGAATGGTTATTATGTAGGTCCGCGTCGTGAGATGATCACGCCGTGGAGTACCAACGCCGTGGAGATTACTCAGAATATGGGTTTGAGCGGAATATCCCGTATAGAGGAGTATTTCCCGGTTGCTTCTGCCGATGCACAGTATGATACAATGCTGCAACGTCTCTACAATGGTATTGACCAGACAATATTTACTGTAAATATTAAGCCTCAGCCGATTATTTTCGTAGAGGATCTTGAATCATACAATGAAAAAGAGGGATTGGCTCTTTCAAAGGAGGAGATCGATTATCTTCTGACGGTTGAAAAGGAAATAAACCGCAAACTCACGGATTCGGAGGTATTCGGATTTGCTCAGATAAACTCAGAGCATTGCCGTCATAAGATTTTCGGAGGAAAATTTATCATTGACGGTCAGGAAATGGAGTCATCTCTATTTCAGATGATAAAAAAGACTACTCAAGAGAATCAGAACCATATATTGTCAGCATATAAGGACAATGTGGCTTTTGCTCAAGGACCGGTTGTGGAACAGTTTGCTCCGGCTGACCATTCCACTTCTGATTATTTTATAATAAAGGATATTGAGACGGTGATCTCTTTGAAGGCAGAGACCCATAATTTCCCGACTACCGTAGAGCCTTTCAATGGTGCTTCTACGGGTACCGGCGGTGAGATACGTGACAGGATGGGAGGAGGTAAAGGTTCATGGCCTATTGCAGGTACTGCCGTTTATATGACCTCATATCCCCGTAACGACAAGAACCGTAAATGGGATAAGGGTTTGAAGGAGCGTAATTGGCTCTATCAGACACCTGAACAGATACTTATCAAGGCGTCTAACGGTGCTTCGGACTTCGGTAACAAATTCGGTCAGCCGCTTATTTGCGGTTCACTACTCACATTCGAGCATCAGGAAAACGGAGAGTCATATGGTTATGACAAGGTTATAATGATGGCCGGCGGTGTGGGCTACGGTACCAAACGCGACTGTCTGAAGGGTGAACCTCAGACGGGCAACAAGATTGTTGTTCTGGGTGGTGACAATTACCGCATCGGTCTGGGTGGCGGTTCCGTATCTTCAGTAGAGACGGGTCGTTACTCATCGGGTATTGAGCTTAATGCAGTACAGCGTGCTAATGCCGAGATGCAGAAGCGTGGCTATAATGTAACACGTGCTTTGTGTGAGGAAGAGGTCAATCCTATTGTTTCAATACACGATCACGGTTCGGCCGGTCATGTGAATTGTCTCTCCGAGTTGGTTGAAGATTGCGGTGGAGTGATTGAGATGGATAAACTGCCCGTTGGCGACAAGACCCTCTCTTCAAAGGAGATTATTGCCAATGAGTCTCAGGAGCGTATGGGACTGCTTATTGATGAGAAGTCCATAGAGCATGTGAAGAAGATAGCCGAGCGTGAGCGTGCTCCGATGTATGTGGTTGGTGAGACTACAGGTGATGCCCGTTTTGCATTTGAACAGGCAGACGGCGTACGTCCTTTCGACCTTGCCGTAAGCCAGATGTTCGGTTCTTCTCCAAAGACTTACATGGTTGATGAGACCGTAGAACGTAAATATGAAGATGTTAAGTACGATGATAATCGTATTCCGGAATATATTGAGAATGTGCTTCAGTTGGAGTCGGTGGCCTGCAAAGACTGGTTGACCAATAAAGTGGACCGTTCGGTAACAGGTAAGATAGCCAGACAACAGTGTCAAGGTAAGCTTCAGCTACCTCTGTCGGACTGTGGTGTGGTGGCATTGGACTATCGCGGCCGTAAGGGTATCGCTACAGCCATCGGTCATGCTCCGCAGGCCGGTCTTGCTGATCCTGCTGCCGGTTCAGTACTCTCTGTAGCCGAGTCTCTTACCAACATTGTATTGGCTCCGCTTTCGGACGGATTGAAGACTATATCGCTGAGCGCAAACTGGATGTGGCCTTGCCGTTCTCAGAAGGGTGAGGATGCACGTCTGTATCAAGGTGTGAAGGCGTTGTCTGATTTCTGTCAGGAGTTAGGAATAAACGTGCCTACCGGAAAGGACTCTCTGTCAATGACTCAGAAGTATCCTAACGGCGAAAAGATTGTCAGCCCGGGTACTGTTATTGTAACTTCAGGCGGTGAGGTATCGGATGTTAAGAAGGTGGTTTCTCCTGTATTGGCAGATGTCAAGGAGAGCGTTCTGGTACATATCGACTTTAGTTTTGACGAGCAGAAGTTGGGCGGTTCCGCATTTGCACAATCTATGGACAAGATTGGCAGAGATGTGCCTACCGTTAAGAATGCGGAATATTTTGCAGATACTTTTGACGCTATACAGAGATTGGTCGAGAAGAACCTGATACTTGCAGGTCACGATATCTCTGCCGGTGGTCTGGCGGTTACTCTTCTTGAGATGTGTTTTGCCAATACCAAAGGAGGTCTGGATATTAACCTTGACACTCTTTGCGGCCCGGATATTGTGAAGATACTTTTTGCCGAGAATCCGGGAATAGTACTGCAGGTAGAATCCAAGAAGATGGATGCCTTCGAGTCTATCATGGATGAGGAGGGTGTAGGTTATGCAGTGATTGGCCGCCCTTCAGATGATCGCTCAATTAATATCCGTCGCGGAAAGAAAAAAATATCAATCAATATTGACAAGATGCGTGACCTGTGGTTCCGTACCTCATATCTGCTGGATTGCAAACAGTCTATGAACTGTTGTGCTGAAAAGCGTTTTGCCAACTATTCAAAGCAGCCTCTTGACTTGAAGTTCAACTATAGTTTCACAGGCAAGCTCTCACAGTACGGAATTAATCCTGACCGCAGAAAAGCATCCGGCATTAAGGCTGCTATTATACGTGAGAAGGGTACCAACGGCGAACGTGAGATGGCTTATACACTTTGGCTGGCAGGTTTCGATGTAAAAGATGTTACAATGACTGATTTGGTCAGCGGTCGTGAGACTCTGGACGACATCAACATGATTGTATATTGCGGTGGATTCTCCAACTCCGATGTCTTAGGCTCGGCAAAGGGATGGGCTGGTGCTTTCCTATTCAACCCCAAGGCTAAGGAGACATTGGACCGCTTCTATAAGCGTTCCAATACACTCTCTTTGGGTATATGCAACGGTTGTCAGCTGATGATTGAGCTGGGACTTATCAATCCTGATTTCGAGAAAAAGAGCCGTATGCTTCACAATGATTCACATAAGTTTGAATCGTCGTTCCTTGGACTTTCCATTCCTCAGAATGAGAGTGTGATGTTCAAGACATTGGGAGGTAACAGATTGGGCGTATGGGTAGCACACGGAGAGGGTAAGTTCTCACTGCCTTATCCTGAGGAGAAATACAATGTTGTTGCCCGTTATACATATCCTGATTATCCTGCGAATCCTAATGGTTCGGACTATAGCGTAGCCGGTATTGCAAGTCCTGACGGACGTCATGTAGCTATGATGCCCCATCCGGAACGTGCAATATTCCCATGGCAGTGCGGCTTCTATCCATCTGATAGAGGCACAGATCAGGTGACTCCATGGATTGAGGCATTTGTCAATGCCCGTAAGTGGGTTGAGGCTCACAAATAATATTAGTTGTCATGTTTTGGATTCTGTTTACAACCTTCTTTAAAATAGGCCTTTTCACAATAGGTGGCGGTTATGCCATGATTCCTATGATTGAGAGAGAGGTGGTCCAAAACAAAAAATGGATTACAGACGAAGACTTCCTGGACCTGATGGCTATTGCCCAATCAGCCCCGGGAGTCTTTGCTGTCAATATATCCATATTCATCGGATATAGAGTAAGGAGAGTTTGGGGTAGCATATTGTGTACATTGGGAGCTACACTGCCTTCAATCATTATAATCCTTCTTATTGCTTTGTTCTTTCAGCAGTTTAAGGATAACCTGATAGTGGAGAATGTTTTCAAAGGTATCAGACCTGCTGTTGTTGCATTGATTCTTACTCCTACTCTGAGACTCGGTAAAGCTGCCCGATTGAATAGATATACTGTTTGGGTACCGGTTGTTACTGCATTTCTGATTTGGATGTTGGGCGTTTCACCTATATACATCATCATATTTGCAATAATAGGTGCGGTGGTATATTACAATTATAAAATGAGAAGAAAGATATGATATACCTTCAACTATTCTATACTTTCTTCAAGATTGGGCTTTTCGGCTTCGGTGGCGGATATGGAATGCTTTCGCTGATTCAGAATGAGGTGGTCGAAAACCATCAGTGGATAAGTGTTTCTGAATTTACCGATATTGTTGCCGTGAGCCAGATGACACCCGGTCCGATAGGCATTAACTCTGCCACGTATGTGGGATATACTTCAGTAATCAATGAAGGATACTCTCAGACGGATGCGGTCTTCGGCTCACTCCTTTCGTCCTTTGCAGTCGTACTGCCATCATTTATTCTGATGCTGATGATTAGTGTGTTTCTGATGAAATACAAGAATCATCCATTGGTACAGACTGTATTATGCTGGTTGCGTCCCGTCGTAGTGGGACTTCTGGCTGCAGCTACTCTGTTACTTCTGAATGTGGAAAACTTCGGCCGTTTCGAAACTGACAAGATACAGTTTATGGTCAGTTCCGCTCTTTTCCTTTCCGCTTTTCTTGCGACTTATAGGTTCAAGATGAATCCGATACCAGTAATCTTATTGGCCGGAGCTGTAGGCGGGGTATTATATTCTATAATTTGACTTTACATTTGACAGGCTGTGACTCAACCTGTACGCGGCTTAGAGCTGTAACTACATAAATGTATGTGGATTTCTTTTCTGCTTCAGGGAGTGAGAAGAAGGATTGGTTTATGATTCCCACTATCTTTGAAGGGTCTTCGATGTCGATTTTTTCACTCTTTTTGAAACGGTAAACAACATATTTATCGGCACGGTCTATTTCACTCTTGCATTTAGGTGCAGTCCAGAAGAGTACCGGACCATCGGCTGTCTCCAAGTACATTATCTTGCGTACTTTACCCGGTATATCTTGAGGTAGAGTATGACTGATGGGCTGAAGTGAAGGATAATTGTAATATTCGTTCTTGAGAATTGTCCTATAGTCTTCTATATTATCAACTACTGATTTTGCAGGCCATTGGCAGCTTCCTTGCAGTCCTTCCAGGCTGCGTTGCAGATTCATCTTGTATCTCTCCTGATGATCATTGGAACCTGGAGTAGGATCTGTGCCGGCAATAGTACGTTCAACATCTTGACCTATGTACATGGGACAATCTCCGGCATGTTCAGCCCACCAGCGGGTCAGTATCTCGTAATCGGCAACTTTATTGCCGACGTTCCAATATACTTGTGGAATACAATAGTCCATCCAGCCCTGTTCAATCCAATATAATATATCGGCATAGAGTCCGCTGTAGTTCTCAAGGCCGTTTGAAACACTTCCTTCTGGATATTCTGCCGACTGGTTTCGGTATATTCCAAAAGGAGATATGCCGAATTTAACCCATGGCTTGATGGATTTTATGGTGTCATGCAACTCTTCTATGAATCTGTTCACATTGTCACGGCGCCAATCCGCCTTACTTTTGAAGGAGCGGCTGTCGCTACGAAAATAAGCATCATCATTGAAGTTAATGCCATCCTCCGGATAAGGATAAAAATAATCGTCAATATGCAGGCCGTCTATATTATAGCGGTTTACTATATCAGCTGCTACTCCGCATATGAAGTCTCTGTTTACTTTCAATGCAGGATTAAAAAGTACCATATCTCCATATTTTATAAAACGGTCGGGATGTTGTTTGTATTGATGTAAAGGGCTTATTTTGGTTGTAGGCTTGGTTTTTGCGCGAAAAGGGTTTATCCATGCATGAATCTCCATACCGCGGTTGTGACATTGTTCTACCATGAACGATAGAGGATCCCAGTCTTCATCGGGTGCCTTTCCCTGTTCACCGGTAAGATATCTGCTCCACGGTTCGAGGTCTGATTTATATAGAGCATCACCCTCTACGCGCACCTGGAAGAGAATTGCATTTATGCCGCAGGACGCCAGAGAGTCCAGCTGGTCGGATAGGGTCTGCTTGAGGACCTTTGCAGGAATACCTTGGAACTGACAGTTTACAGCCTGAATCCATGCACCGCGAAATTCTCGCTTTGG
>CAZYFO010000081.1:0-6628 GCA_964646955.1 uncultured Bacteroidaceae bacterium
TTATTTAGTGTCCTGTCGGACACAAGACTATGCATGCTCCCTCCGGTCGCAGTCCTTCGGACTAAAGTTTTATTTTATTATGCTCCCTATGGTCGCAGCGCTTCGCGCTAATTAATTACCTATGTGGGATTGTAGGAAGTATTGATGGAGTGGGTTTTATGGTAACAAAAAAAGACGATGCTTGCATCGTCTTTTTTTGTTACCATAAGGATTCTGATTATTGTATCCTTTTGTTTGTGATTATGTAGATAACCAAACCGATTACCATTACAACCATAGCACCTGCCTGTACTCCATTGTAACTATTCCAACCCATGAAGTAACTTAAAATGAGTACAATTGCTGCTATTATTATTAGGATAGCTCCTAAATACTTTTTGAACTCTTTCATATCGTATTGTCAAATTTGATTAATATTTCAGTTAGTTTTATCTGTATCTGCAAAGGAACAAATATTTCTTTGATTATAGAAATATTGGGCCGAAAATATTCTTAAGCAATATCATGTGAGAACCAAAAAGGTTATATTCGCGTTTTTGTCTGATTTTAGATTGATTTCTAAGGAAAATATTTCTGACCGTATTTGAGTGTTTAAAAAAAATGACTACCTTTGCACTCGCAATTTATATACATTTATTCATAATCAAAACAAAGTATGAATCAGTACGAAACCGTTTTCATTTTAACTCCCGTTTTGTCTGAAGCTCAGATGAAGGAAGCGGTAGAAAAATTCAAGGGATTACTCACCGCTGAAGGTGCTGAGATAGTCAATGAAGAGAACTGGGGTATGCGTAAGCTGGCTTATCCTATCCAAAAGAAGTCAACAGGCTTCTATGTTTTAATCGAATTCAATTCAGATCCTAAGGTAGTTGATACTCTCGAGCTAAACTATCGTCGTGATGAGAGAGTGATTCGTTTTTTGACTCTTAAGAAAGAGAGGTATGCAGCAGAGTATGCTGATAAGAGAAGAAGTCTTAGACAATCTAAAACAGAGGAGGCATAATTATGGCAGAAAAGGCATCAGAAATCAGATATCTCGCACCACAGACTGTTGATGTGAAGAAGAAAAAATATTGCCGTTTCAAGAAGAGTGGCATTAGGTATATCGACTATAAGGATCCGGAATTCCTTAAGAGATTTCTAAATGAACAGGGTAAACTTTTACCTCGTCGTATTACAGGTACTTCATTGAAGTTCCAGCGTAGAGTTGCTCAGGCAGTGAAGAGAGCACGTCATTTGGCTCTTCTTCCTTATGTTACAGATATGATGAAGTAATCTTTAAAGAAGGAAAACAATGGAGATTATACTGAAAGAAGACGTAATCAATTTAGGTTACAAAAACGATATAGTTAAGGTTAAGGATGGTTACGGCCGTAATTATCTTATACCTCAAGGTTTGGCAGTTATTGCTACCGAATCTGCAAAGAAAGTTGTTGCAGAGAACGAACGTCAACGCGCTCACAAATTGGCTAAGATCAAGGGCGATGCTGAAACTATTGCAGCTAAGTTGGCTGGTGTTTCTTTGACAATTACTGTAAAAGTAAGCGAATCAGGAACCGTATTCGGTGGTGTTGGCAATGCTCAAGTTGCCGAGGCTCTTGCTGCAAAAGGTTTTGATATTGACCGTAAGGCAATCGTAGTTGATACGGTTAAGGCTGTCGGTTCTTATGTAGCTGTTGTTAAGTTACACAAGGATGTTAAGGCTGAGATTCCTTTTGAGGTTGTTGCTGAATAAGAGTTTCTCTTTATAGATAAATGTAAGAGTCGAGTTTTTTACTCGACTCTTATTTTTATTACATTTGAATATGTCAATGCTTCGCACTACTTTGACTACGTCGAAGATAGGCTGCGCCTCGGTAATGAAACGAACTCGTTCGTTTCTATTGTTTTTAGTCCATATGGTCCTCATGAGGCTTTGCCTCCTGGATACCATATGAACTAAAAACAATGAAAAATAAACAGGTTTATTTTTCATTACTCTCGGCTTGAACTATCTTTGTAAAATGAATTACGATTATCTAAAAGGAAAGAGGGCAGTTTATTATACTCTTGGTTGTAAACTGAATTTTTCTGAGACTTCAACTATAGAGAAACAATTGGAGTCTGTAGGGGTCTGTTCAGTAAAAAAGGGAGAACATGCTGATATTTGCATTATAAATACATGTTCGGTAACAGAGATTGCAGATAAAAAGTGCCGTCAGGCGATACATAAGATAGTCCGTGAGAATCCGAATGCCTATATAGTGGTGACCGGTTGCTATGGCCAACTTCAGCCGAATACCGTAGCATTGATTCCCGGCGTTGATATAGTGCTTGGTCAAGATCAGAAAGGGTCAGTTCTGGATAATCTGAACAACCTGAACAAAAGAGACCATGGCATCTTTCTTACAGTTGGTACCAAAGATATAAAAAACTTCGTTCCATCTTGTTCAAAAGGTGATAGAACCCGTTTCTTTTTGAAAGTCCAGGACGGATGTGATTATTACTGTACATATTGTACGGTACCCTACGCTCGCGGTCACAGTAGAAACGCTTCAATTCCCGATTTGGTGGCCCAGGCTACTCAAGCAGGGTTGGAAGGCGGAAAAGAGATAGTAATTACCGGAGTCAATATTGGCGATTTTGGTAAGAGTACCGGAGAATCATTCTTAGATCTGATTAAGGAACTGGATAAGGTTGAGTCCGTTTCCAGATATAGAATCTCATCAATTGAACCCAATCTGCTCACTGACGAGATAATTGATTTTGTAGCCTCTTCCTGTGCCTTTATGCCTCATTTCCATATCCCATTGCAGAGCGGCTCAAATGATGTTCTACACATCATGAAACGCAGATATGAACGTGAACTGTTTGCCCACAAGGTAGAAAGAATCAGAAGCGTCATGAAAGACGCGTTTATTGGAGTCGATGTTATTGTAGGAATGAGGGGTGAGACTGACGATTATTTTGAAGATGCCTATCGCTTTATTGAGAATCTCGATATCACGCAGCTTCATGTCTTCAGTTACTCTGAACGTCCCGGAACAGCTGCTTTAAGAATTCCGAATGTTGTAACGGATAATGTAAAGAAGGAGAGAAGCAATCGTCTGCTTTCGTTGTCAGAGAGAAAAACCAAGGCGTTTTACACGGCACATATAGGAGAGGAAGCGGAAGTCTTAGTCGAACACCCAAAACGCGGATGTAAGCCTCATGGCTTTACAAAGAACTATATTAGAGTCGAACTCAATGCCAACTCTTCTCAAATCAATAAAATACTTAGAGTCAAACTGTCTGATTTTAATGATATGGGAGATGCATTGACTGCGTCTATTATTGAATAAATATGGTAACAAAACTATCTATTGTAATACTGAATTGGAATGGCAGGGACATGCTGAAGCGTTTCTTGCCAACAGTAATAAAATACTCCCAGCATGAGGGTATTGAGATTGTTGTTGCTGATAATCATTCTTCAGATGATTCCTTGTCTGTGATGCAAGAGAAGTTTCCCGGTATCAGACTCATCAAGTTAAATCATAATTTTGGCTTTGCTAAAGGTTATAACTTGGCTCTCAAACAGATAGAAGCTGAATATTATCTGCTTCTCAATTCAGATGTCGAGGTTACTGACGGTTGGTTGATACCGCTGCTTGGCTATATGGCACATCATCCAAAGGTAGCAGCGTGTCAGCCGAAACTGTTGAGCTATAAAGACCGCGATAGTTTTGAGTATGCAGGTGCTTGTGGCGGTTATATGGATAAATACGGATACATGTATTGTCGTGGCCGTGTCATGAATACTATCGAGAAAGACGAAGGACAATATGAAAGCCTAGAATCGATATTTTGGGCTACAGGAGCGTGTTTAATGATTCGTAGTGCCGATTATTGGACTGCAGGAGGACTCGATGATGACTTCTTCGCACATCAGGAGGAAATTGATTTATGCTGGAGACTGAGAAGCAGAAACCGTAAAATAGTATGTATCCCTGAAAGTGTCGTCTATCATATAGGTGGTGCTACTCTCGATAAATCCAATCCCTACAAGACATACCTGAATTTCAGAAACAACCTTCTCATGTTGTATAAAAACCTCCCTGAGAGGGAGTTGGACCATGTTATGAGGGTTCGCTATTGGCTAGATATGTTGGCAACCCTGATGTTTATTGTGCAGGGAAAGATAGGCGATGCAAAAGCCGTCGTCAAAGCCAGAAAAGACTTCTCCAAGATAAAATCCAAGTTTCTGTATAAACGTGTCGACAACCTTCATGAGGCATCGTTGGAAGATATTCCCGAGAGACACAAATTCAGTCTTATCTGGAATTACTACGTCAAGCAAAAAAAGAGCTATTCAGACCTATCCGAGCTAGGGTAGGCTATTTTTGCTCATTGTGACGTATCAGCGTCTTTGTGTGATCTATTTCCGATGGGAGCTCTTCGGGATAGTGAGTCACTATTATCAGCGTCTTTCCCGGAATACTACAGAAACTTTTGATAACTTCCATTGTCAGGTTACGGTTATTCTCGTCCAATCCATGAAGAGGTTCGTCGAGAATCAATAGTGCGGGATTTTTTACGAAAGCCCTTGCCAACAAAATAATCCTCTGTTCGCCGCTTGATAGGTTGAAAAAGTCTCTCGATTCCAATTCACTAACTCCGAAAATCTTCATCCATATCTTACAGGACTCACGCTCCTCGTTGGTAATTTTTCTATACAAACCGATTGAGTCGTGAAGCCCCGAAGCCACAATGTCAAGAGCCGGAATATGACGGCAGTAGGAGCGGTGCATTTCCGGAGAAACGTAACCGATATGCTTTTTTATTTCCCAAATACTCTCTCCGGAACCGCGTTTTCTGCCGAAAAGAGCGATATCGCAGCCATAAGACTGAGGGTTATCAGCATAAATCAGACTCAATAGTGCCGATTTTCCGGCCCCGTTCGGTCCCAACAAAGCCCAATGCTCACCTTTGTATATTGTCCAACAGAGATTATCCAGGATAACTCTTTTATAGTATTTCAGAGTGACATTATTACAGCATACAATCTCTTGTGATTCGACATCATTGGATGGAAGTGAGGTAATCATCTTCTTAATCTCCTCTGTCGGTATGGATTTGGTGCAATGAGTCTTCTGGCTTGATATATAATCCCTAACCGGTTGAATCTCACCGCATTGCTTGTTCTCGACGGGAAGTACGTGGGTTGTGAAAGGAGCTATATCCTCACGCCTGGATACCACTGTAATGATTTGAATCTTGGATTCCACAGCCAGCCTTCGCAAGAGATTGCACAAAGCCTCTCTCGTTGCAACGTCAAGCCCGATGAAAGGGCTGTCTATTATCAATACTTTTGGATATCCTGCCAGAGACTTCGCCAATTGGTATTTGCGCATCTCGCCGCTTGACAGTGTCACCAACTGCTTCTTCCAGATGAATGAGAGATCGAAAAACTCGAATAACTGCTTTCTCCACTTACAGTCAGTGATTTTCGGGAAAATTTTTGCAATGACAGGGGAGTCCTCCATCTCTGTCGCATTCCATCGTTGCTGATAGTAATAATATGGATCTGAGCTGCCATAACTGTCGCGGAATGTGATATAACGTATGTCGCCGCCTTCAATACCACCGTATAGATGGACAGTCTCGTTGTTCATCAATTGGTATTTCCCCAGTATGGTGTTTATTAACAAGCTCTTGCCGGCTCCGTTAGGACCGACTACAGCCAGCTGTTGCCCCTTTCTCAAAAAGAAATCAATAGGATTGTTCAGTCTATACTCAGGATTACAGGCGATGCCCTTTGACAGGCTTATGGATAAATTGTCGGTATTCATTTGCATTATCTTGTACTGCAAAGGTAGTAACATTTCCTTTTTTATCTACTTTTGCAGGGTATGCAAGTCGCACTATATCTTATTCCCACTTTGCTCGGTGATACGCCGACAGACAAAGTCCTTCCTTCATACAACCATGAAGTGATTCTCGGTATCAGACATTTTATCGTTGAGAATGTCCGTACAGCCCGCAGATTCCTCAAACAGGTTGACAAAAGCATCGACATCGATAGCTTGACCTTTGTAGAACTCAATAAACGTACCGAGGAAAGTGAAATAGAGGGAATGCTCAAACCCTTGGAGATGGGGGAGTCAGTAGGAGTCATTTCTGAAGCCGGATGCCCTGCCGTGGCCGACCCCGGGGCTGATGTAGTGGCTATTGCGCAGCGAAAGGGACTTAAAGTCGTTCCATTGGTTGGACCATCCAGCATCATACTATCAGTCATGGCATCCGGGTTCAATGGACAAAGCTTCGCCTTTAACGGCTATCTGCCGATAGAGCAGGAGGAGAGAATCAAATGCCTGAGACGATTGGAGCAGAAGGTATACAGCGAGGACCAGACCCAGCTATTCATTGAGACACCATATAGGAACTCCAAAATGATATCGGATATAGTGAAGGCATGCCGTCCCAATACCAGGTTTTGTATAGCCGCCGGACTGACTACCGACAATGAATATGTCAAGACAATGACTGTCAAGGATTACAAAGGACAGATACCCGATCTGTCAAAGATCCCTTGCATATTCTTGATATACAAATAAGATGTTTGAGCTGCCTATCAGAAGTGATAAGCAGCATATATACAGATAATTAC
>CAZYFO010000082.1:0-6478 GCA_964646955.1 uncultured Bacteroidaceae bacterium
CCCATAACTTTTGAACATTTATCCATCGCCTCACCCGCCGCATCGTCAATAGTCTGCCCCAATATTTTCATTTTATTGTACGCATCGACTCTAACTATTTGAGAGTTGCCACCTGATACTAGTAGACACAGAAATGGGAATTCCGGTGTTTCCAGGACTTCATCAGGCTGTTTAATGAAATGTGCAAGAATATGTCCCTGAAGATGATTTACTTCTATCATAGGAATACCCAATGAACGGGCAAATCCTTTTGCAAAGGAGACACCTACCAATAATGAACCCATTAGTCCGGGACCTCTGGTAAATGCCACAGCGCTCAACTGTGAAGGCTCAATACCGGCTCTTTTCAAGGCGGTATCAACTACAGGTACTATATTCAGTTGATGAGCTCTGGAAGCCAATTCTGGTACCACCCCACCATATTCTTCATGTACCTTTTGAGAAGCAATTACATTTGAAAGCAATACGCCGTTTTTTATGATGGCAGCAGAAGTGTCGTCACAAGAAGATTCTATCCCAAGAATGAACAAATCATTCATATTATCCGCTTATTATTATTATTTTTATTCGGATGCAAAGTTACGATAATTCTTTGCTACTTTTGCAGTATTAATAGCGAAGATAAGCCAGTTTCACTTGCATAATTCTAATTATCAACCGTGAACTATGATTAATGCTTTTGAATTCATTTTTATGCAATCGACAAGACTTATTGTCGTAGAAATTTTTAAAAAATATAATTTAATATGATTTGGAATCCCAATTTAGAGTGTATGTCACGCGAAAAGATGCGTGAATTACAGGGCCAAAAACTAAAGAAGATTGTAGCACATGCCTACGAACATTCACCTTTCTACAAGAAGCGTTTTGATGAGTATGGAGTAAAGCCTGCTGATATTAATAACATCGATGATATTACTAAATTGCCATTTACCGTAAAACAGGATTTACGTGATAATTATCCTTTCGGTATGATGGCAGTTCCTATGTCTGAAATACTTAGATTGCATGCCTCCTCCGGAACGACTGGAAAGCCGATAGTTGTAGGATACACTCAACTGGATTTGGAAAATTGGTCCGAATCGGTAGCTCGTTGTTTTACTGCTTATGGATTAAGCAAAAAAGATCTTATACAAGTAGCATACGGCTACGGACTGTTTACGGGCGGATTGGGTGCTCATGATGGTGTGCATAAGATTGGTGGAACGGTTATCCCTACTAGCAGTGGCAATACTGAGAAGCAACTTCTACTGATGCAGGATTTCGGTACAACAGCTCTTGCTTGTACTCCTTCGTATGCTCTATATATGTCTGAAGAAATTCGTAAGATGGGTCTGGACATAGATAAATTTAAACTTCGTGTTGGAATATTCGGAGCTGAACCATGGACGGAGAGTATGAGAAAAGAACTCGAGGAAAAATTGCACATCAATGCCTATGATATATATGGACTGACTGAGATAAGCGGTCCTGGTGTAGGTGGTGAATGTGAGTGTCAGAACGGTACTCATATTTGGGAAGATCTATTTTATCCGGAAATCATCGACCCAGAGACTCTAGAGCCGGTAGAACCGGGTAAAAAGGGAGAATTGGTATTTACTACACTTGATAAGTGGGGAATGCCAATGATACGTTATCGTACTCGTGATTTAACCAGCTTGAACTATGCTACATGCGAATGCGGCCGTACAGCAGTACGTATGGGTAAGATTCTGGGTCGTAGCGATGACATGATGATTATTCGTGGAGTGAATGTATTCCCGTCTCAGATAGAGTCCGTATTATTGGAATTCCCAGAGTACGAACCTTACTTCTTAATTGTGGTTGATCGTATTAACAATGTAGATACTTTCCAAATACAGGTGGAGGTAAAATCCGAATTCTATACTGATGAAATCAATAAACTGATAAATGTTCGCCACAAATTGGCTTCAAGAGTTCAGAGCGTTGTTGGTATCCAACCCGAAATCAAGATAGTAGAACCAAATACTATAGAACGTTCTATGGGTAAGGCTAAGCGCGCTATAGATCGTAGAAAATTCGTTTAAACTAAAGTCAATAAACCTATGTTAATCAAGCAATTATCCGTTTTCTTAGAGAATAAGCAGGGCAAATTCGCAGAAATTGCCGGTCTGCTCGGAGAGAAAGGTGTCAATATGAAAGCCTTCACGGTATCAGAGAGTAGTGACTTTGGAATAGCACGTTTTATTGTAGACGATACAGAACGTGCCCTATCCGTTTTACGTGCTGCATCTTACGCAGTAACAACTACTGACGTTGTATACTTAAAATGTCCCAATGTTCCAGGTGCTATGGCATCTGCAATGAAAGCATTGAGTAAAGCTGGCGTATTTATTGAATATATGTATGCTTATTCTGATGATGGACATGCAAACCTAATAATTCGTTCTAACGACAAAGATACTGCTACGTGCGAAAAAATAATTTCCACCCTATAACTATTCTTCTTACAGGAATACAAGATTGAGCTAAAGCTCTATCCCAGCGCGGCTGTGGGCGCCGCTTGCAACAAAACACTATCCGGCATGAACCGGATAGTGTTTTGTTGGCGGAAAGGGCGGGATTCAAACCCGCGGTACAGTTGCCCGTACGCCGCATTTCGAGTGCGGTCCGATCGATCACTCTGGCACCTTTCCGAGGGCAAAGTTACTTGTTTAGATTTACAAATCAGCGTTTCATTACACATTTTCTTCAAAAATTGTACCTTTGCAGACCAAATGAATAACTCGAACAAGTCTTTGTTGGCCTTAGCTGCAGGTACACTGGGCTTTGGCATAACTGAATATGTTATGATGGGAATACTGCCTGATATAGCGACGGATTTCCATATATCAATTCCTATCGCCGGTCATCTGATTTCAGCCTATGCTTTGGGTGTATGTGTTGGTGCCCCACTCGCTGTTTTTGCCTCACGCGGCAAACCTCTACGCAGTATCGCATTAGCACTGATTGTCATACAGTTGTTTGGCAGTCTTCTTACTACAGTCTCTCCTAATTATATTATAACTCTGACAGCGCGTTTTATTTCAGGTTTACCCCATGGTGCATTTTTTGGTGTCGGTACAATAATATGTGATAGACTTTCCGAGAAAGGGAAAAAGACATCTGCCGTAGCCATAATGGTGATGGGTATGACCATAGCAAATCTGATAGGTGTTCCAATTGGTACTATGTTAAGTGGCATAATTTCATGGAGGGTCATATTCGGTTTCGCATCTGTATGGAGTGCTATTACGCTATATTCAATAATACGTTGGATACCTGTTTTGCCGTCTCTGCCGGATAATGGTTTAAAAGGTCAGTTCCGTTTTCTGAAAAAGTCCAATCCGTGGATGATCATAATAATCACCATGATGGGAAATTGTGGAATATTTAGCTGGTATAGCTATATCAGCCCATTAATGACTGATGTTGCAGGTTTTCTACCGACAGAAATGCCTTGGCTTATGGTATTATCCGGTGGAAGTATGTGTATTGGAAACATGTTCGGAGGCCGTTTGTCTGATAGATTCACTCCCGGAAAGGTAATAATGTGCACATTGGCTCTGATGCTATCAGCACTGATAATTACTTTTTTCTTTGCGCAAATAGCTTGGTTGGCTGTTATTATGATGTGTATCTGTAACGGAGGGCTTTTTGCCGTCTCTTCACCCCAGCAATACCTGATATTAAAGAATTCTCCTGGAGGAGAGATGATGGGAGGTGCAATGATACAATTGGCATTCAATTTCGGAAATGCAGTTGGGGCCTACTGCGGAGGTATACCGATCGACAAAGGTTTAGGAGTTAGATATTCTGCTATTGTTGGAGCCGCTTTTGTTGCCATTGGTTTTTTGTATGCAGCAAAATTTGTAATTAATGATATTGAAGATAGAACATACCAGTTATCCAAATAAAAAATGATATATTCGCAAATAAAACTATTGAATATATGAAATCATCTGCAAACTTTTGGGGGCTTCTAGCCTTAGGACTATGCATAATTGTTGGTGTAAACAGATTTACCAACTCGCAAAGAACAGTGTCCGTAAAGGGACTAGCTACACGTGAAGTATTGGCGGATCATGTAATATGGCCCTTGGCAGTTCAAGACGTCGGCAACGATCTGATTGAGCTCTACTCTTCTATTGAGAATAAAAAGACTCAGATAGTCAAGTTTCTGAAAGATAATGGTATAAAAGAGGAAGAAATTAGTATGTCGGCTCCTGAAGTTTTTGACCGCATGGCTAATCGTTATGTTGAAGATAAAATCACTACACGTTATCTGGTTCAGTCTGTCATTACTGTAAGTTCAGAAAATGTCGAATTGATAAAAGGGCTGGTATCTAAACAAGGAGAATTAGTAAGTAAGGGAATTGCCCTCAACACCGATTATGACTTTAAAGTAACATACGATTTCAAATCGCTTAATGATCTCAAGCCTGAAATGGTTGAGGAAGCTACCCGTAATGCAAGAGAAGTAGCCGGCAAATTTGCTGATGACTCAGGTTCAAAAATCGGCAAGATTCAGAATGCCTCTCAGGGGCAGTTTTCTATTACTGATAGAGATTCAAACACTCCGTATATCAAAAATATCAGAGTTGTAACCTCTGTAACATATTATCTTAAATAATGGAACTTATATATAAATACTTTCCAAGTCTCTCTGATTATCAATATAAACAGTTGGAAAAACTATATTCATTATATTCCGACTGGAACAGCAAGATTAACGTTATCTCCAGAAAGGATATTGAGAACCTGTATTTGCATCATATCCTTCATTCAATGGCAATAGCTCATGAATTTGATTTCGCAGAAGGAACCATGATTGCCGATTTGGGTACCGGAGGTGGTTTCCCCGGTATTCCTCTTGCCATCATGAATCCGAATTCACATTTTGTCTTAATAGACAGCATAGGCAAAAAACTAACGGTAGCTAAGGATATAGCAGATAAAATAGGACTTAATAATGTGGAGTGTCGTCACGAACGTGCAGAGGAAGATAAAGACAAATATGAGTTCATAGTAAGTCGCGCAGTCATGCCATTACCTGATTTGTGCTCGATTGGTAATAAACTGATTGATCGAAAACTACAAAGAAATGCACATCCCAACGGAATAATATGTCTAAAAGGCGGAGATTTAACTAACGAATTATCAAGCTATAAGAAATCAGCAGATATTATAGAAATCAGCCGATTATTTAATGAAGAATTCTTCAAAGACAAAAAAATAGTTTACGTTCAGATATGATAGTAAAGTGCTTTGAGTTCAATATGTTGCCGGTTAACACATACGTTATATGGAATCCGGATGACAGAGAGGCAGTAATTATTGATCCTGGATGCTATTTTTCTGGCGAGGCAGCTATTTTAAAACAATATATTGATGAGAATTATCTGACAGTCAAACATTTGCTTAATACCCATCTTCATTTTGACCATATATTTGGCAATCCATTCGTTGAAAATGCTTTTCATATAAAAGCCAAGGCGAATGACTGTGATATAAAATGGCTTCTAAACATAAAAAAACGGGTGGAAATCTTTGGCTTGAGATATGATGAGACAATAAATCCGATTGAAGATGATAATATTCTGAATGAAGGTGACACCATCGCATATGGAAACTCAGTCCTTTCCATATTTCATATTCCTGGCCATTCACCCGGTAGCCTTGTATTTTACAGCAAGAAGGATGATATACTTTTTACCGGCGATGTGCTTTTTCAAGGTAGCATAGGCAGATCGGATTTCCCTGATAGTGATACCAGTGCATTGACATCTGGAATCAAAAACAAACTTTTTGTTCTGCCTGATAATACGATTGTCTATCCTGGACATGGTCCTGCGACAACTATTGGTTATGAAAAAAAATATAATCGTTGTCTTTAAACAGATAGCAACATAATGAAAGAGATTCTGGATTTACTTTATAGCATACAAGAAACAGACCCGAAATTCAAGGCTTTTCAACATAAACTAATACCTACAGTATCTGAAGATGATATTATTGGAATTCGTACTCCGGATATGAAGAAATTGTTGGCTACTTTATCAAAAGAGGGTTTTGGTGCCGATAGCATCTGTTCCCGATTTATCGATGAATTGCCGCACAGATATTTTGATGAATATAACCTTCATGTTATGTTGTTGGGACGCATGAAAGATTATGAGCGTACCATAAAAGAGACCGATAGGATTTTGCCATATATAAACAATTGGGCTACTTGTGACGTTTTCTCTCCTACCGTTTTCAAGAGACATAGAAAAGAGTTGTTGGATTATATACCGGTATGGCTTTCAAGTAATCAGACCTACACCATAAGATTTGGCATTGGTATGCTGATGAGCCATTTTTTAGATGAAGATTTCAATCCAATGATATTGAAATGGGTATCCAAAATCCGTTCGGAGGAGTATTATGTCAATATGATGATTGCGTGGTTTATGGCAACTGCTTTGGCCAAACAATA
>CAZYFO010000083.1:0-6451 GCA_964646955.1 uncultured Bacteroidaceae bacterium
AAGTGGAAGAGTGCCTTTATGATGACGATTACATCTTGCACCGCCTACTTGAGAATGCATGTCGTGATTTACAATGCGATATTGCAGAGTATCCAACCTTTTCGGATGAAAATCCCATGCGTAAGGGTATGATCAGGATTATCAAAGCCAAAGAGATTCTGATCAAATATGCCGAAAGTAACCCGGATAGACAAATGTCAATACGGTTGGTTGACGATGCCGTGTCGGATAATAATTTCTGTTGCAATATGAATTCCGGTGAATGTTTGTTCTCTGAATATTCTGATAGTGATGAATATGAGAAAATAAGTATATCGGAACTGGCAGTCCGTTTGTTCGGTGACTTATACTGTCGTATGTCATTGATGATTGATTGACAAAAAACAAAAGAGTCCGGTGCAATACCGAACTCTTTATTTTATTTTTGTACTAAAACCAATTATAATAAGACATTTATGAGAAGATTAACAGGCAAGAAAAAAGGACAAGCTATGGGTACGGAGATTCTGACCTATATTATGTTTGTGGCATACGTTTTCCGAGCTTTGCTCCTAAAACGCGTGGCATTGCTAAAATTGGCGTATCTGCCACTTGTCATTTTCGTCTGGATGTTTTCAACAGCCATGACTGTCTATGTGGAGAAACCTGATACAGACGAAAAGGATACCTTGGGCACGGAAACGGAAATAAAGCAACAACCTGTGGATATTGTCACAAAACCTGATGAATCGGACACAAGTAAAGCAGAAGTAATGCCGTCTTCAGCCAGTACAATGGTTGAACAGATCAAACAAATTGATAATATGGATAATGATCAGCTGAAGTCCATGATTAGGAAGAATCAGGAAGAAATGCGAAAGCCAATTGAATCAGTCCCAAAAGCAGGTGATAGAGTAAATGGTCATATACTGGACATTGACGGCAATCCAATTCAAAACAGAGAAGTGAGGGTATGTGAACGTGACATTGTGGATCGTGCCATAGCCATTTATTACGTATGGGATGAAGACGGTTTCTTCAATCTGTATAGCATTCATAATCCGGAGAATTATCTGACTTTTGAGGCAGAAGGCTTTGAAACTCAAACCTGCGCGATTGACCGTGGAACTTATGAAATCCGGCTAAGACCAGTTCCCGGTACTCTGAAACCGGGTGATGTGATAAAAGGTTCTGTCTCATGCTTGCATTCTACTGAGTTTGGGCTCGTAAGTGATTTCTCAAAAGGCGCATTGGTCGCTGAGGTTGACAAAAATGGCAATACGGTCTCAAGTACAGTAATTGTTGAAGACCGCTCATTCAGTCTGAAAATTGTAAACCCGGGCAATATGCTTGTCGTATCAATGGATGGATACGAAACCTTCAGGACTCCGATTGAGATTTCAAACTATGTTATTGAAATAAAAAAAATTGAATGATTATGAAACAGCATTTCAAATTGGCACTTGCCGGAATTTTTCTGGCTTTGGCATTGCCCGTAATGTCACAGGATACCGATGAGCATTTGAAGCCAAGCGACTACAAAGGACGTAACTCTTATGAAAATGTCCTGTGCTGGGGTGAAAAGGTGAGGCCCTCATTTTCAGAGAGCTATGAAATCCAATGCCTGTATAACCGCCAGTCACAGAAGTTCCGTCTGGAGCTTATGGTTGAAAATCAGGAAAAGCCACATGTTTTGGATATTGATGAGGAGTTGGCCTACCAGCTAAGAACACTGTTTGACGTCGCCGTTTATTCAGCCACCAACCTTCCGACAAAAGAAAGTATACAATTTAAACTGGACATGTTGAAGGCCGATAAAGACAGAATAATGATTAATAGCATGGGGCTTGATGGAACAACATATTATTTCTATAACACAAGTTATGGAGCATGTTGCTGGTCGCCAAGCAATGGAAACAATGCCGGTCTGGTAGCAATAGGAGGTGTAATATACGATGCTATCGGATACAATGATATTGAAAAAATCCGTGCTAAGCTACCTCAAATCAAAAGCTTGACAAAGTCATACGCATCACTTTTTCAGGAACCGTACCGCGAGTATTATCTGCTCAGAATTGATAAAATGTACAGAAACTGGTGGGATGATTTTTGATTATAAATAGCATATAAAAAAACACTTACGAATGTTCGTAAGTGTTTTTTTATCAAGTAGCGGGACCCGGGATTGAACCGGGGACCTCATGATTATGAATCATGCGCTCTAACCAGCTGAGCTATCCCGCCATTTGCTTTTGCGGGTGCAAAGGTAAGACCAGTTTTTGAAATCAGCAAAAAAATGCCGTACAATTTTTTTTGTGGCAATTCCATCAGTAAATATTTGCATATAAATAAAAAAAAGCATTTCTTTGCCATATACCCAAAGAATCATTATTATTCATGATAAATGAAAAATCTATGATAAAGAGAAATAAGGTAATATTTGAGTATCCTTTGAGTGCAACATCCATACAAATGATATGGGAGGCGATATCTACTCCTCACGGTCTGTCGTCTTGGTTTGCCGATTCGGTTATCTCTTCCGAAAAGAGATATTCGTTCTCTTGGGGAAAAAATGAAGCCCGAGAAGCTGATTTGATAAATAGCCGTCAGAATACATATGTGCGTTTTCATTGGCTTGACGAAGAACCGGGAACTTATTTTGAAATCAGAATTATCAGAAATGAACTTACCGGAAATTATTCTCTATCTATAACCGATTTTACTACTTCTGATGAAGAGAAAGACATACGTAGTCTTTGGGATACTTCTATGGATGCAATACATCGCTGCGGTCTGTAAGCGGTGCTCGAAAAATATTCTTTTAGCGTTATAAACGACCTTTATTCTTGCTTCTGAAGCCTTTTTTTTCTAACTTTGTCGATTTATTCGTACTTGAAAAAAATAGCATAATGTGAGAGGCAAGAAACTGGACATATTCATCCTGAAGAGTTTTATCCTGCTACTGGCGGGCACATTCTTCATTTGCCTTTTCATTCTTCTGATGAATATCCTTTGGCGATATGTGGATGATCTTGTTGGAAAAGGTTTTTCCATTGATATTCTTGCCAAGTTCTTCTATTATTTTTCACTCACTTTGGTCCCAAATGCTTTGCCGCTTGCAGTACTTCTAGCATCCCTCATAACATTCGGAAATTTTGGAGAAAGGTTGGAATTGTTGGCCATGAAGACTGCCGGCATATCTCTTCTTAGAATTATGCGACCATTAGTGATATTGTGCAGCTTTCTTGCTATCGTATCATTTTATTTTCAGAATAATGCTATTCCAAATGTTTCTAAAAAACTCAATACTCTAATCGTTTCGATGCAACAGAAGTCGCCTGAACTTGAAATCCCGGAAGGAGTATTTTATGATCAGATTTCAGGATTCAATCTTTATGTAAAACATAAGGATACTAGAACAGGTGAACTTTATAATGTAACAATATATGATTTGTCTAAGGGATTTGAGGAGATTACCGTAATAGTTGCAGACTCTGCAAGATTGGAAACTACAGCCGATAAGAAACATCTTTATCTACATCTTTTCAGCGGCGAACAGTTTGAGAATATGAGGGCTCAGCAGATGAACAGTAGGAATAATCCTTATCGAAGAGAATCATTCAGAGAGAAACATATTCTTATCGACTTTAATTCAGATTTCAATATGCTTGATGCAAGTATGGGCTCGCAGACCGCTGCTACTAAGAATATGATTCAGATTAGACAATCTATTGATTCATTATCGGCCTTACAGGATAGTATGGGAATAGGGAACCTAAACGACTATAAGGCGTCAGCTTTGTCTACGTTTCGTTTGACTGAAAATGACTCCGTTGTATTAGCTTCTCTAAACATTAATTCTGTCAATGTTGACAGTATTTTTTCAGTCTCTTCAAGAGCACAGCAATTGGATTTGATTAAGACGATGCAATCAACAATAGTGTCTCAAAAAAGCGCGTTGTCAATTAGAGGAATAAACATGTTTCAAGGAGACAGAACTATTCGCCGCCATTGGATTGAGTGGATGAAGAAGATCTCTTTTTCTTTATCAATATGGATATTTTTCTTCATTGGAGCTCCTCTTGGAGCCATCATCAGAAAAGGCGGTCTTGGAGTGCCTGTCATAGTATCCGTTTTGACATTTATTCTCTATTACGTAACGTCTGTTTCAGGAGAGAAAATGTTCCGAGAGGGAGAGTGGAGTATAGTGGGATGTTGGTTGAGTACATTGGTTTTGCTTCCGTTGAGTGTCTTCTTTACAATAAAAGCAAACATGGATTCTACAGTTTTTCAACTGGATGTATACAGAGAGTTCATTCGTTATTGGTTCGGAGGGAAGGTGCATAGGAATATGGTTAGGAAAGACGTTGTGATAAACGATCCGGATGCTGAAAGGTGTATTTTAATGCTTAATGATTTAAATACTAAAACTCGTACTTTGTCAACTGCAGATTGTCTAGTGGGTTATCCGAAATACAGAGCTTTGTTCTTTGAAGGAGTGAATAATGACGAGATAGAATCGTTTAACAAAGAGCTGGAAGACCTGGTAGAAGAGTTGGGGAATAGTAAAGATAGATTTGTTCTGGATATGCTGAATAACATTCCGATTATTCCCATTTATGGTGTTGAATCTCCTTATAATAAAAATATTGTCAATAGAATTCTTGGAGTATTTTTTCCTTTAGGACTGTTATTCCAATTCAGAGCATGGTTATTCAGCCGAAAGATACTGTGGCAACTCGAAAAGACGGCTACAGTGACAGAGGCCATGTCAAAATATTTGATGGAGAGAACCTTGAAAAAATAATATACTAATTTATAAAGTATGAGACAGATTTCAGATTGTGTAATGAGACTTGCGGCTTCGGCAACATTTGCCATGGCTCAAAAAAGTAGTGAACTCTCAGCACAGGGTGTTGATGTAGTTAACATGAGTGTAGGTGAACCGGATTTTAATACTCCGGATTACATTAAGGATGCAGCCAAACAGGCTATTGACGGAAATTTCTCCAAATATTCTCCTGTTCCCGGCTATATGTCTCTGAGGAAAGCTGTCTGTGATAAATTAAAAAAAGAAAACGGACTTGATTATACACCTTCACAGATACTTATATCGACAGGTGCCAAGCAGTCATTGTGCAATGCCATAATGGCTCTTGTAAATCCAGGTGATGAAGTGTTGCTTCCTGCTCCTTGCTGGGTAAGCTATCCTGAGATGGTAAGCCTGGCCGGTGGTGTACCTGTAATGGTCAAAGCCGGAATAGAACAGGACTTCAAGTCAACAGCAGCTCAGATAGAGGCAGCCATTACTCCAAAGACCAGAGCTATCATGATTTGCTCACCGTCCAATCCAACCGGTTCGGTTTTCTCAAAGGAAGAATTGGAAGCCATCTCAAAAGTGCTTATCAAGAATCCTCAGATATTCATCATCTCTGATGAGATATACGAACATATCAATTTCATAGGCAGCCACGAGAGCCTGGCACAGTTCCCGGAACTCAAAGATCAGATAGCAGTCATTAACGGCGTTTCCAAGGCCTATGCAATGACCGGATGGCGTATAGGATTCATGGCAGCACCGAGTTGGTTGGTTGATGCATGCAATAAGCTTCAGGGCCAATATACCAGCGGAACATGCTCCATTGCCCAGAAAGCTGCCGAGGCAGCCTTCAACGGCCCTCAGGAAGAAGTAGAGCAGATGCGTCTGGTATTTCAGAAGAGACGTGATCTGATAGTATCTTTAGCCAAGGAGATCCCGGGCTTTGAGGTAAACAATCCTCAGGGAGCGTTTTACCTGTTCCCGAAGTGCGACTACTATTTCGGAAAACGTCATGGCGACCAGGTAATAAATGATGCAGACGATCTGGCTATGTACCTTCTTGAGGTAGGTCATGTAGCTACGGTTGGCGGAACATCGTTCGGTGCACCTGAGTGTATCAGATTCAGCTATGCCACAAGCGACGCCAATATTATCGAGGCATTCAAAAGAATAAAAACCGCTCTTGCGCTTCTCTCATAAGGAGCTTGCAATGATATAAAATAAATAAGGCATCTCGATTGAGGTGCCTTATTTATTTCAAATAGAAAACTTAGTAGTTTATTCTCCCGGGTGAATTGCTTCTGAAGGGCAGACATCGGCGCATGTGCCGCAGTCAACACACTTCGAGGGATCAATTGAATATATTGCTCCTTCTGAGATAGCCTCTGACGGGCATTCATCGATGCAAGTTCCGCAAGCGATGCAATCATCACTAATAACGTATGCCATAATTCCTAACTTTTTTATTAATAATTGACCGCAAAGGTACTTATTTTTCAGTCACACTCTATAGAACCTCCTATTATTTTCAGAAAATTTAGAATACATATAAACAAAAAAACTATAACAGTCTATATGTATAGGCAGACAAAATGTTTACAGATAGCATTTCTGTCAACCATCGCCGGAAAGATTAGTTTCAAGTGTAAAGTA
>CAZYFO010000084.1:0-1513 GCA_964646955.1 uncultured Bacteroidaceae bacterium
ACTAAATCCATTAATTTTTAATCGTTCTTATTAGGTTCCCATCACCTGTCGTAATCGATTTTTTTGAATAAATATTTGCCTATTCAATCAATTATGATTAGCTTCGCACCGTTTTAGAAAGAATGCTCTTCGGGGTTGGGTGAAATTCCCTATCGGCGGTATAGTCCGCGACTCCATCGCAAAAGATGGACTGATCCGGTTGGATTCCGGAACCGACGGTATAGTCCGGATGAAAGAAGAGAAATAAATAAGTGCAATATTCGGTACGAATCTTAATTCGTACGATTTAGCTTTTTCAGACCCCGATGAATTTTTTTCATGTTGAGGTCTGTTCTTTTTTTTATACTGATGATTACAGAAAAAGATATAGAATTTATGGGTCAAGCCATGAATCTGGCTAAAAATGGAACCGGATTTGTCTGCCCCAACCCTTTGGTCGGAGCAGTGATTGTGCATGAAGGCAAATGCCTTGCCTGCGGATATCACCATAAATACGGAGAGATGCATGCTGAGAGAGATGCATTGTCTCAACTTTCGAATATACCAGTTGGAGCAACAATGTATGTAACTTTGGAGCCCTGTTGCCATTATGGAAAACAGCCACCATGCACCGAAGCTATACTCGAGTCCGGAATAAAAAGGGTTGTTGTTGGTATGAAGGACCCCAATCCGTTAGTTGCCGGAAAAGGCATTGATCTTTTAAGGAAGAATGGCATTGAAGTAGAAAGCGGCATATTGGAAAATGAGCTGGCTTATATGAATAGAGCCTTTTTAAAGCACATAACCACAGGTATGCCTTGGGTTACAATCAAGACGGCAATGACTCTTGACGGCAAGACAGCCACTGCAACCGGCAATTCAAAATGGATAACCGGCGAAGAATCACGAAAAGAGGTTCATCGTATGCGCAGCCTCTATCAAGCCATATTAGTTGGTAAAAAAACAGTTGAATCAGATGACTGCATGCTAAATAATCGTTTGGAACGGTCCGCTTACCAACCGATAAGAATTGTGACCGACAGCAAAGCATCTTTAAGCACCCACTTCAGTATTTTCTCCTCAGCTAAAGAACAACGTACAATACTCGCTCACACCATAGATGCCCCTCTTGGAAAAATCGAACAATTCAATGAAATGGGAGTTGAAACCATCTGTTGTGCATCTACTGACGGACAAGTCGACATAACTGATCTATTCCGAAAGTTGGGAGAAAAGAAAATCAATTCCATACTTGTAGAAGGCGGCAGTGAAGTGAATTACAGCATAATTCATAACGAGTTGGCTGATGAAGCCTTTTTCTTCATTGCTCCAAAAGTAATTGGCGGTGCATCGGCTCCTGGACCTATAGGAGGAAAAGGCATTGACTCTATGGATATGGCCCGAAATCTGGATATTCAAGATGTAGTCAGGATTGGAGAAGATATAATGATTCACGGTTTATTCAAAAAAGATAAATAAGAAACAATATAACAATGTTCACAGGAATAATTGAAGAAGTAGGCAAAGTAGTATC
>CAZYFO010000084.1:1613-6410 GCA_964646955.1 uncultured Bacteroidaceae bacterium
GTAGTGGACGACCCCGACAGAGAGAACGAAGGCGACCTTATCATGGCCGCCGAAAAGGTCACTACTGAAAGCGTAAACTTCATGATAAGCAAAGCCAAAGGGTTGCTATGCGTCCCTATGGAACAGAACCGTCTGGAATATCTGCAGATAAACATGATGTGTGCCCAGAACACAGACAGGAAATGCACCGCTTTCACCGAATCGGTAGATGCTTTTGACTGCACTACAGGCATCTCTGCTGCCGAGAGAGCACATACCATCAGAGCTCTTGTCGATGACAGTTCGATACCATCCTCATTCACTCATCCCGGACACATATTTCCACTTATGGCCAAACCTTACGGCGTATTGGAACGCGCCGGACATACCGAGACAGCAGTCGATTTAGCCAAGCTGGCCGGTCTGAAGCCTGCAGGAGCCATCTGTGAGATAATAAAAGAAGATGGCACCATGGCACGCACCCCTGACTTGATGGATTTTGCAGCCGAACACAATCTCAAGATTATTACCGTGGCAGACCTGATCACATACCGCAGACATACAGAAAAGCTGGTGGAACGTGTCACTGTAGCCGAAATGCCTACCCAATACGGAACCTTCCGTGCCTACGGTTACGTCAATAAGATAAACGGCGAACACCATGTAGCCATTGTCAAAGGCGATGTGACAGACGGCACACCCACCCTGGTACGTGTACACTCCGAATGTCTGACCGGCGACACCTTCGGTTCGCTCAGATGCGACTGCGGAGATCAGCTCCATGAAGCTCTTCGCCGCATAGAAAAAGCAGGCAAAGGAGTAGTCCTCTATCTACGCCAGGAAGGGCGCGGCATCGGACTAATCAACAAGCTCAAAGCCTATGTGCTTCAAGAACAGGGCATGGATACTGTAGAAGCCAATGTAGCACTCGGATTTGCCCCTGACCTGCGCGACTACGGGATAGGTGCAGAAATCTTAGCCGACTTAGGCATCCGGAAAATGATACTCATGACCAACAATCCGCTGAAAATCACCGGGCTTGACGGTTACGGACTCGAGGTAGTAAGCAGAGACCCCATAGAAATGACTTGCAACGAGAAAAATGAGTTCTACCTATATACCAAATATAAGAAAATGGGACATATCCTTCATGTACGCAAAGAGTGGAACGACCTTACCGACGAAACAGGAAACAGCCGGGAAGAGATACAGAAACAATCATCAGACAAACAATAAATTTTCAATATCAATAAAATGAAGACAATCGAAGGTCAGCTGACCGCCAAAGGTCAGAAGGTAGCCATAGTAGCTGCCAGATTCAATGAGTTCATCACATCCAAACTTTTGGGAGGAGCTTTAGATGCATTCGTCCGTCACGGCGGCAGCGAAGAAGACATCACCATAGCATGGGTTCCCGGAGCATTCGAGATACCTGTCATTGCAAAAAAGATGGCCGATTCCGGCAAGTACGATGCAGTCCTATGCCTCGGTGCCGTTATCAAAGGTGCCACAGCCCACTTCGACATGGTAGCAAATGAAACCACCAAGGGCATCGCACAGGCCTCCATGCAGAGCGGCATCCCAATAATGTTCGGCGTACTCACAACAGACACCATCGAGCAAGCCATAGAGCGTGCCGGCACCAAAAGCGGCAACAAGGGCTTCGACTCAATGGTAAGCGCCATCGAAATGGCCAACCTGATGAAGCAGCTGTAAGCCACCTAACCGTGCCTTCCCGCGAAGGCAGCGCGCCCATAAAATGAAGTGAACCCGAAAAGTCCTTATCTGACTTTTCGGGTTTTTCTAATATATTCATCAGTATATTACTTGAAGACAATCCTCACAATATAGCTAAAAGAAAGTCCAGATTGCGAGTAAGAATTAATAACTCAGATTGTAAAAATATGGACCAATTATTGGAATTTATGCAATAACTCTTTGTATATAAATTGTTTAAGTGGTAGTATAAAATATATTTGTGCTAAGTTGCTTATTATCTGCTAATTAACAAAAGTGAGACTTTTTTGTAAAAATTGGTGCTGATAATCAATGAGTTAAGTGCCATTTTGAGACCAAAAAAATATCCGCAATATTATGTTTATTAATAAAAGGTCCATAACTTTAGCAACATTGACAAACTTAAATTTAAACTACAGATTATTATTACGTTATGAGAAGGATAACTTTATTACTATACTGAAGAGAAAAAGAATTATGAAGGTTATTATACCCTTCCATAATTCTTATCATAGGTAATGGATATTACAAAACTATAAATGCTGAGAGGATTATGTCAATACAAAGAGCGATACTTTTTTCATTAAGATTAGAATAGTTATAAATGCGTAATGGAAAACCGGGAGTGAATTCTGTAATCCCCTGCAAGGCCCATTATTCTACTCCCGGTGCTCCAAACCTTATTTTTAACAAAAAGAAAAGGAGATGTTGTTGCAAAGGTATATTAAAAATTATACATTCAATTTCATAATGAATGAATGATTGTAAAAGGCGAGTAAAATCATGACTTGCCTGAGAACGGTTAAATTATTGTAGTAATAACTAATACATTTTTTTAATATGAAAAGAAAATTCATTGCAATTGTAATTACCGCTGTGTTAATCAGTGGAGCATTATTTACAAAAAGTTACATGGATCTCAAGAATAGTACTTTGTACTCTATGCTAGTAGAAAATCTGGAAGCATTAACTAAGGGTGATACCTACGTAATTAATACTCCCGGATTTGGAACTTGTGGGATGAAGTATGTTAATATGTTTGATGATACAGTCATCAGGTGTAATCTTGATTTCGATATGGTTGGCTTTTTTTTCAGAACAGAAGCCAACCCCGATGAACCATTCAATTGGTGCTGTGAAAGTTGCGGATCATCCACATACTGTGGAAGCATGATGTAATTATTATCAGAGAGTATCGTTGTTATTAACATTAGCAACGATGCTCTTAATTAAATCCTAATTTATGAAAATAATCAGTTTTTACTCCATTCTAATAGCTGCTTGTCTTTTTTCATGTAAACAGAAGATAAACGTTACTAAACAGTCTACCGATAATTCGAAAGAATCGGATACGCTGAAGGTATTTGAGTTTGATGATACACCATTGTTCGATACATTGGCGTTAGATAATGTGATTGACAGTGTCACGTTTATTCCATTGGAAACTAATGAGAAATCTGTTTTTAACGGTAGCGAAGTAGTTGTAAGAAAGATAAACGACAAATATCTAATAGTATCGAATAACAGCGACAGGCCATCTGCAAAACTATTTGATGCTTCCGGAGCCTACGTTAAAGATTTACTACATTTGGGAAGAGGTCCACTTGAACTTTTTCAGTTGTTCGGATTTGTGGCAAATGATTCGATCGGAAAGGCATCTTTTTGGGGATATGATAAAATCATTACATATGATTTTGATACAGACAGACTTTATGCAAATAATATGCCAAAAGACGAATATATGACTTTTTTATCAAATATGGTTTCGCTAAATGATGGATTATATGTGGGACATAGAGCCGGAACATTAAAAGAACTTGATGAAAACAAGGTGCCATACATGTATGTGCTTGATTCGGATTTCAAAATAAAAGAAAAGAAATATTACACTTTCAATAGAAAATTGTTTCAAAATATGATTTCAGGAGTTACTAAAGGATCTTTAGAGGGATGGGTAATAGGTCAAACTCCATCAGGAGGTGTCTTTATAGATATGTATTCTGATACTGTATGGACTATTGGACCGGATGCCTCTCTTACGGTTTCATATCTATTTAATAGAGGACAGGAATACATGCCGACAATCGATGATGTAAATGCCAAGTTAGAAGTTAAATCTCAAAAAATCTTTTTTGAACAACTATTCGAAAATGATAATTACATATTATTGTCTTATCATCATAAAAAGATGTATCATACTGTGATATGGGATAGGATAAACAATAGTATGATTAGTCATTCAATATATTCATTTTCATATCGTCGAAATGGGTGTGGTACGGTATTATTTTCATTTAAAGGATTCGAAGGCCTTCTTCCGGTTAATTACATAACGGCAGACAACCGAATATACGTCACTATTCCTGCAGAAAAGCTTATTGGTGTGATACCAGATTTGAAGGAGGATGATAACGCAGTTATAATTGAGATAAAATTGAAAGACAACTTTAATTCTGTGAAACAATGAGGCGAGGATTATTGATAGTATCTTATCTGGTTTTTATTATGTCTTTCCTCTGTTCCTGTAGTAGAATCCGCCTGATGAAAGAGATGAAAGATGTGATGGGAACAGAAATAAGTTTGCCACAGTCACTTGAATATATTGCCGGAACGGATAGTAGTTATGACAATAATAATGGATCATTAGCGACAATATTGGTCTGGTATGATTCTACCATGTGTTCAACATGTAAACTCAGCGGCCTTCAATCTTTGTCTGAAATAGAGCTTTTCTGTCGCGATTCAGTTGATAATGCTACTGTAGTGGTAGTTTTTTCACCTCCGGTGATAGCTCATGAAATTTTTCGCGAGGCATCATCACTGACAAAGCGTGAATATCCGATTCAAGTAGATTATCATGGTGCTTTCGTACGTGAAAACAGTCAATTGCCGAAAACCGGCTATTTGCATACATTCTTGCTTGACAGAGATGGGAAGGTGGTATTGGTAGGCGATCCTGTACCTAATCCAGTGTTATGGAAGACCTATAAGAAATATCTTCGTAAATTGAATTCAAATTAATCAATGTTTGCTTAATTACAAGAAATCAATGCAACTGCACCATCTTTTCAAAAACGAAGC
>CAZYFO010000085.1:0-2032 GCA_964646955.1 uncultured Bacteroidaceae bacterium
TATTGAAATAAATTGTATTATAGCGCAGAATTAACGAATAACTATGAACAACAAAATCAAAGTATTTGAGAACAAACACATCCGCACAAAATGGGATGAAGAAAAAGAAGAGTGGTATTTTTCAATTGTGGATACCATAGCAGTATTAACGGATAGCCCAAATCCGAATAATTATTGGAAAGTGTTGAAACACAGACTAAAAAAAGAAGGTAGCGAGTTAGTTACAAATTGTAACCAACTGAAACTACTTTCATCTGATGGGAAAATGTATAGAACCGATGTTGCTGATACCAAGCAACTTCTACGTCTAATCCAATCAATCCCCTCGCCCAAAGCAGAACCATTCAAAATGTGGTTGGCTCAAATTGGAAACGAGAGATTGGAGGAAATAGCAGATCCGGAGAAGGCCATTTTACGTGGTGCTGAATTTTACAGAGCAAAAGGTTATACCGAAGGTTGGATAAACCAACGTCTGCAAACCATTGAGATGCGTAAAGAGCTGACCGATGAGTGGAGAAACAGAGGAGTAGAGAAAGAAAAGGATTATGCCATTCTAACCAATGAGATGACAAAGGCTTGGAGCGGACTTTCAGTAAAAGATTATAAGCAGATTAAAAATCTGAAGAAGGAAAATTTGCGAGATAATATGACTAATCTTGAACTTGTTTTAAATATGCTTGCAGAAGTAAGTACTACAGCCATTTCGAAAAGCAAAGAACCTGAAACATTTTCTCAAAACGTTCAAATAGCAAAAGAAGGCGGTTCTATTGCAAAAAATGCAAGAACCGATATCGAAAAACGAATTGGAAAATCCGTAATTTCACCATTGAATGCCAAAGACAAGAATTCGTTGGAAGTAAAAAAACCGAAAGAATTAGATGATTAGCAATAATCTTCAACCTAATTGATAAAAAGACCTGGCGATAAAAAGAAGAATTGGCGTTTTGAAAATACAGAAAACATGAAAATATAAAAATAATATGTTAGAATTACCTGAAGTAATAAACATGGCGAAACAATTGAATCAGTATGCTGTGGGGAAGACAGTTGCTGAGGTTTTGCCACCTACCAAACAGCACAAGTTTTGCTGGTTCAACGGCGATGTTAACGAATATGAGTGTCTCATCAACGGTGCAGTAGTGACTGATGTGGTGGGATTTGGTCTCTATGTGGAAATGGTCTTTGACAACGGCAAGAGGCTGTGTGTCAATGACGGGGTCAACATCAGACTTTGCCGTGACCAGGACGTTCCGAAGGACTTCCAGCTCCTCATAAAATTGGAAGCCGATTATTCACTTGTATTTACTGTCGCAATGTACGGCGGCATCGTATTACATTCAGGAGATTATGACAATGAATATTACAAAAAGAGCAAACTGGCCCTTTCTCCGTTTGACGATTCATTCAGGTCTTATTTTTACCACTTACTCGATACGAGTAAACAGAATCTGAGCGCGAAGGCATTCTTAGCTACAGAGCAAAGATTTCCGGGAATCGGGAACGGTGTATTACAGGACATTCTCTTCGTGGCAGGTATTCATCCAAGACGTAAGATTGGATCAATGAACGATGATGAACGTGAAGTACTATTCAATTCTACAATCAAAGTTCTGAAACAAATGACCGATAACGGCGGTAGAGATACCGAAAAAGATTTATACGGCAAGACATGCGGATATAAAACAATACTCTCAAAAAACACTCTTTCTTGGCCATGTCCGAAATGCGGTGAGGCTATACAGAAAGAGGCATACTTAGGCGGTGCAGTATATTTCTGTCCTGAATGTCAGAAGTAATAAAACTATAATTTCATAATGATGAACAAAGCAATAAGCACATTAGCATTGGCATCTGTCATTATTATAAGTGGATGCAAAGGCGAAGAAAAAGAGATCTTCGTATTAGATGACACTAAAGCTGTCGAGGCATCACTCGATGATGTCGCCTGTGATATTGAGGTAACTCCACTCAAAAGCGACGAACCCTTTGACGGTATTGGACGTGTGCAATTTTATGGAAATAAAATGTTTGC
>CAZYFO010000085.1:2132-6390 GCA_964646955.1 uncultured Bacteroidaceae bacterium
TAGCAGAAGAGATAATTAAAGCCAAGAGTCAACAAAAAGACGACAACCCCCTCCTGCTGAAGTTCCGCTTCCGCTAAGTTGACTACAGTTTTAGATAGGTTTTTAATTCACTATCATATTCATCTCTTTCGGCAGTACCGACTTTACCGAAGAGTAAATCTTTAGCTTCCTCAGCTGAATAAAAACCTTTTTCTGCCATATCTTATCTATTTTTATTATTGAACCATCTCTTTTCGGCAGATTCTACTGTCTGGGAAATCAATGTGGCTATTGTCATTGGCCCAACTCCTCCGGGAACAGGAGTATATGCCAAATTTTGATACAATGATACGAAAAATATGCTCTATAAAGAGCCTCACTAGTCGAAAAAAAAATGTAATTTTGCGACTTGAAACGATTTTATGTAAATAACGAAGATTTATGGCAAAAATTACCAAAGAAGCAGCACTACTTTATCATTCTCAGGGAAGGCCGGGAAAGATAGAAGTAATCCCAACAAAGCCTTACAGCACTCAGAAAGATCTGTCACTAGCATACTCTCCCGGCGTAGCGGAACCGTGTCTCGAAATACAACGTGACCCTGAAACTGCTTATGATTATACAGACAAAGGGAACTTGGTAGCTGTTATCTCCAACGGCACAGCAGTACTCGGACTGGGTGATATCGGTGCATTGAGTGGCAAACCTGTAATGGAAGGAAAAGGTCTGCTCTTTAAGATTTATGCAGGTATCGATGTTTTCGATATTGAAGTAAACGAGAAGGACCCTGACAAGTTCATTGAGGCTGTAAAGGCCATTGCGCCTACATTCGGCGGAATTAACCTGGAAGACATCAAGGCTCCTGAGTGTTTTGAGATAGAGGATAGATTAAAGGCAGAACTGGACATTCCGGTGATGCATGACGACCAGCATGGTACAGCTATCATCTCTTCAGCAGGTCTGATCAACGCACTGGAAGTAGCCGGTAAGAAGATAGAAGAAGTACGTATCGTAGTTAACGGCGCAGGTGCATCTGCTACTTCATGTACCAAGCTTTACGTATCTCTTGGTGCACGACGTGAGAACATATTGATGCTTGACAGTAAGGGTGTGATAACGTCAGACCGTGAAGGATTGACGGAAAACAAGAAATTTTTCGCAACAGACAGACGTGACGTACATACTCTGGCAGAAGCCATCAAAGGTGCAGACGTATTCCTGGGATTGTCCAAAGGCAATGTCCTGACACAGGATATGATACGTAGCATGGCCTCCACCCCTATAGTATTCGCATTGGCCAACCCTGTTCCTGAGATATCATACGAGGATGCGATGGCTTCACGTCCCGATGTCTTGATGAGTACCGGACGTTCGGATTATCCGAATCAGATAAACAACGTAATAGGTTTCCCATATATCTTCCGTGGTGCTCTCGACACCCGTTCGCGTGCCATCAATGAAGAGATGAAACTGGCTGCAGTTTATGCTATCGCAGGTCTGGCAAAACAGCCTGTTCCCGATATTGTAAACACTGCATATCATGTTAACAATCTCTCTTTTGGTCCAGAATATTTCATACCGAAACCGGTGGATCCCCGTTTGATTACCGATGTTTCCATTGCCGTAGCCAAGGCTGCCATGGCATCAGGAGTAGCTCGCAAGAATATTGAGGACTGGGATGCATACAGAACTCGTCTGCGTGAACTGATGGGTCAGGAATCCAAGCTGACACGACAGATGTTCGATATGGCACGTCGTAATCCTCAACGTGTGGTTTTTGCCGAAGGTATTCACCCTAATATGTTGAAGGCCGCTGTTGAGGCCAAAGCTGAGGGAATCTGTCACCCTATCCTGTTAGGTAACGAAGAAAGAATAGAAAAACTGGCACACGAACTTGAGTTGAGTCTGGACGGTATCGAGATTATCAATCTGAGACATGACCGTGAAGCAGAAAGACGCGAACGTTTCGCCCGTATCATCTCCGAGAAACATGCACGTGAAGGCTTCAATTATCAGGAGGCCAATGACAAGATGTTCCAGCGTAACTATTTCGGAATGATGATGGTCGAGACCGGTGAAGCTGATGCTTTCATAACCGGTCTGTACACCAAATATTCCAATACTATAAAAGTAGCCAAGGAGGTCATCGGTATCCGTCCTGAGTATTCTCACTTCGCTACCATGCACATTCTGAACACAAAGAAGGGTACAATATTTGTTGCCGATACTCTCATCAACCGTCATCCTGATAAGGAGACTCTCATTGATGTTGCAGTACTCGCATCAGAAACGGTCAAGTTCTTCAATCATACGCCGAATGTAGCAATGTTGTCATACTCAAACTTTGGCTCTGACGCAGAAGGCAGTCCGGTTAAAGTTCACGAAGCCGTATCATATATGCAGGAGAAATATCCTGAGCTTGCCATCGACGGTGAGATGCAGGTAAACTTCGCACTGAACAAGGAGTTGCGTGACGAAAAGTATCCTTTCACCAGACTTAATGGCAAGGATGTCAATACCCTGGTATTCCCTAATCTGAGTTCAGCCAACTCCGGTTACAAGCTGATTCAGTCTCTGACTGATACCGAGGTAATAGGCCCTATCCAGATGGGTTTGAACAAGCCTATTCACTTCACAGACGTAGAAAGCTCCGTACGTGATATAGTCAAGATAACAGCTGTTGCTGTTATTGATGCTATAGTTAATAATAAAAAGAACCAAGACAAATAATCCACCTCTCATACCATCTTCAGATAAATTGAGAAAAGGCTTATTATCGGCTTGAAATAAGATAAGATTTCAATATCACTTCTTCATGAATATCATAAGAAGAGATATCGAGTATAAATGGCAGTTATCGGGAATTCCTGAATAACTGCCATTGGCGCGGAAATACGATATGTTTTTTTAATGGTTTATCATGTATATAGATTTAGAACTTAAACAGAACTCAGAAGTGTACATCACACCCATCTTTCAGCAGACATCATTCTGGTGTGATGTAAAAGAAAAATTGGGTGTTCATTCGAACGCTTTTGAATTTAAGGTAAGGAACAGTGAGTTGTTTACCAATGTCGGCGGCTATTCTTATACTCATGGTGATTTTGTAATGTTATTCCAACAGTTTAACACCGAGAGTTATATGGCCTACGTCCCCTATGGTCCTGAAATAGAACCATCAGAGGAGAATCAGGGACATTTCCTGGAAGAGCTGTCCGAGAGTCTTCGTTCGTATCTTCCCAAAGGATGCATCGGACTGAGATATGATCTGAACTGGCAGTCACACTGGTGCAGGCAGGAAGATTATGATGAAAACGGAGAATGGAAAGGCGCCCCAGACAACTACTATCAGGAGTTCAAGCTGAACTTCAATACCTGTAACTGGAATCTCAAAAAGGCAAACGGTAATATCCTGCCGGCCAATACCATCATCCTGGACTTGATCAAAGATGAAGAGACAATACTGGCACAGATGAAACCAAAGACACGCTACAACATCCACCTGGCATTGCGCAAGGAGATAGACGTGCGCTCAGTAGGAATTGAGCATCTTGATGTATGGTATCGTTTGTATGAAGAGACTGCCAAAAGAAACGGGTTGTTTATCAATGACCTGAACTATTTCCGCTCGGTATTTGTGACAAAAATGGAACACCCCGAAGACGATGTCATCGTAAAATTGCTCATTGCCTACCATGAAGATATTCCATTGGCAGCCATGTTCTTGGTGATATCAAGTCATCGTGCCACCTATCTCTATGGAGCCTCTTCAGGATTCAGACGAGAACTGATGCCCACCTACGCCCTGCAGTGGAAAGCCATTCAGATAGCCAAATCAATGAACTGCCTGGAATATGACTTCTTCGGCATCTCACCGAACTCACAGCCTTCACATCCCATGTTCGGCCTGTATCGTTTCAAACGCGGATTCGGCGGCGACATCTTCCACCATCTGGGATGCTGGGACTACCCCTTCGACGAAGAACAGTACAGAGCCTTCCAGGCCTACGACATCAAACGTCAGGGGTACAGGATACAATAATGGTGTTTTCCGCCTACGGAAAACACCATTACTGGGAGATGAGATTTTGATATGTATCTCCCGTAGGCTTACATTATTTACACTAACGGACGGAACTATATGCAGTTGCCGACTGCGGACGGTTTTCCTGTCGAGCCGCACCGCCGTTGTAGCGGGCTACACAGATTGTTTTCTCATTATATAAGTCCTTTTATTAATTGCCACTCGGCTTGTGTAACTGGAAAATTTGTCCCCATT
>CAZYFO010000086.1:0-6342 GCA_964646955.1 uncultured Bacteroidaceae bacterium
ATATAGGTGCCGGACGTGTGGTATATCAGGATTTGGTAAAAATCAATCGTTCAATAACAGACGGCAGTATCCGTCAGAATCCTGAGATTGTATCGGCTTACGGTTATGCAAAGAAAAACGGTAAAAAGCTGCATTTGATGGGACTCGTGTCTGACGGTGGCGTTCACAGTTCGCTGCAGCATCTGTTCTGCCTATGTGACATTGCACGTGAATATGGTATTGAAAATGCTTTTGTCCACTGTTTCATGGATGGACGTGATACTGATCCTAAGAGCGGTAAGGGTTTTATCGAGCAATTAGTAAAGCGAGGTGACAAAGTAGCTACTATTATCGGACGTTATTATGCTATGGATCGTGATAAACGTTGGGAACGTGTGAAAGTGGCTTATGACCTGTTGGTAAAGGCTGATGGTAGACAGGCTTCCGATATGGTCCAGGCTGTAGAAGAGTCGTATTCCGAGGGTGTTACCGATGAATTCATGAAGCCTATTGTAAACAGCGCTTATGATAGCCGTATTGAAGATGGCGATGTTATCATATTCTTCAATTTCCGTAATGACCGAGCTAAGGAACTGACAATTGTTCTTACTCAAAAGGATATGTCAGAAGCAGGAATGAAGACTGTTCCTAATCTACAGTATTATTGTTTGACTCCTTACGATGCTTCATTTACCAGCGTGCATATTTTGTTCGATAAGGATAATGTAAATAATACGTTGGGTGAGTACATCGCATCACAGAATATGACTCAGCTTCATATTGCCGAGACAGAGAAGTATGCTCACGTTACTTTCTTCCTCAATGGTGGTCGTGAGACTCCTTTTGATAAGGAAGAGCGTATTTTGGTTCCGTCTCCAAAGGTGGCTACATACGATTTGCAGCCTGAGATGAGTGCATATTTGGTTAGAGATAAACTGGTTGAGGCTATTGACAGTGAGAAATTCGATTTCATCGTAGTAAACTTTGCCAATGGCGATATGGTGGGTCATACGGGAATATATGAAGCTATTGAGAAGGCTGTGATTGCCGTTGATGCTTGTGTTCACGATGTGATTGAGGCTGCAAAACAGCACGGATATGATGCTATAATCATTGCCGATCATGGAAATGCCGATCATGCAATCAATGAGGATGGCACCCCAAATACAGCTCATTCTTTGAATCCTGTTCCTGTAGTCTATGTTACGGATAGAAAAGATGCTCAAGTGGAAAACGGCAGATTAGCCGATGTCGCTCCAAGCATATTGACGATTATGGGGCTTCCTGTTCCATCTGAGATGACAGGCAATGTCCTGATTAAGTAATTTAGAAAGCAAATATGGAAGGCGGCTTGTTCAGTCGCCTTTTATTTATTAAATATAGTCTGTAAAATAATGGCAAAGATTGGTTCCTTAATGACATCAGTGGGCAGAAAAGCCCTGCTTTTGGGTAGTGGAGAGTTAGGAAAGGAAGTGGCTATCGAACTTCAACGTCTAGGTATTGAGGTGGTGGCTTGTGATAAATATCCTAATGCTCCCGCTATGCAGATTGCTCATCGCAGCCATGTCTTCAATATGTTGGATGGTAAAAAGTTACGTGAGGTAATTGAATTGGAAAAACCTGATCATATTATACCGGAGGTTGAGGCTATAGCTACTCCTACCTTGGTAGAGTTGGAGAAGGAGGGGTATCATGTGACTCCTACAGCTCAGGCTGCTTTTCTGACAATGAATCGTGAGGGCATACGTCGTTTAGCTGCCGAGCAATTAGGTATTAAGACTTCAAAATACCTGTTCGCTTCTACAAAAGAGGAATTCGATGATGCTGTGGCTAAGATCGGAATGCCTTGCGTTGTAAAGCCTATCATGAGTTCATCCGGTCATGGACAGAGCGTGATTCGAGAGTCGTCAGATATTGACAATTCCTGGAAAATCGCTCAGGAAGGAGGCCGTGCAGGTGCCGGTCGTGTAATTGTAGAGGGTTTTGTGGATTTCGATTTTGAAATAACACTGCTTACGGTTAGGTGTATTACCGGTACTCTCTTTTGTGAACCGATAGGTCACATTCAGATTAATGGTGACTATCGTTATTCATGGCAGCCTCAGCCAATGGATATAAAAGCACTTGAAAAAGCAAAAGAGATAGCAAAAAAGGTTACCGATGCACTTGGAGGTTACGGAATCTTCGGAGTTGAGTTGTTCGTAAAGGGCGATGAGGTGATATTCAGTGAGGTGTCTCCACGTCCGCATGATACCGGAATGGTGACGATGATTTCACAGGATATGAGTGAGTTTGCGCTTCATGTACGTGCTCTTTTGGGACTGCCTATTCCTGCAATAAGGTTCTACGGACCGTCTGCATCAAGGGCTGTAGTAGTTGATGGTGATACAAACCGCATTGAATTTGATAATTTGGAAGAGGTACTGAAAGAGTCCGGTGTACAGATGCGAATATTCGGTAAACCGGATATTAAGGAACATCGCAGAATGGGCGTGATTTTGGCTACAGACAATACATTGGAGGAGGCCAAGGCCAAGGCTGAGCGCGCATATAGTGCGCTTCGGGTAAATGTGCTTCCAAAAGATTGTTAGGATGGTTTTTTGGTCGAAAGTATATCTGTAGATTTAGATATAAGGTGAATATGTGATGAAAAGAAAAGTATATGATTAATTTTTAAATTCTCTGACTTGTACTATCTTCGCACCGCGTTTGTGAGTATTGTTAGCTCAGTTGGTTTAGAGCGCTTGCTTGACAGGCAAGAGGTCCGCGGTTCGAACCCGCGACGATACACATTGTTATTTGATACTTTGATTCCATTGAAAGGAGTCAAAGTATCTTTTTTACAGACTATATGATTTGCTGACGTTTCATCTCGGAAACGGTGATTTCCAATTCGTTGTACCATGCTTCACCGAAACGACGAATAAGCGGTTCTTTCAGATATTTATATAGTGGCAAATGCTCTTTCTGACCTTTCAATACTGCCGCATGACACACTTCCCATCGATTATAATTCAATCCCCATCCATCGCCTAATTTCTTGACACGAATAGGATACAGATGACATGATACCGGTTTGATGAATTTGCATAGTCCCTTCCGGAAGGCCTTTTCTATGGCACAGTAACAACATCCGTTTTCATCGTGACAGGTAAATACACAATCTTTACCATTGACTATTGAAGTTACCATCTCACCTTCCGGATCTCTATATGATATACCTTGTTCTTCAATAACTTTTTGAGCCTGCGGATCAAGCTCATCCCATATTGTAGGCAATAAATCTGTTATTGCCTGAACCTCTTCTATTGTGACCGGAGCTCCTGCATCGCCTTCTACACAGCATGTTCCATTACATGCCGACAAGTCACAACAAAACTCTTTGGTGAGCATATCAAAGGATACAATAACATCTTGAATCTGTACCATCTTTCAAAAATTCGAAATACAAAGTTAAACATTGATTTTTTTATCGAGTGCTTCTATTGCGACATAGACTAATGTTCTTTAATCTTCCAGATAGAAATTTCGGAAATTATATACCCCACCATTTTCGGTATGTAATTCATCATCTCCATCGAAAATAACTGCCGTACGAGTCAAACGCTCTGAGAATATTCCTTTTAGATAATCGATTCCTTTGAAAAAGTCTTTGTGAAAACTCTGTGAAGATTTAATTTCGTATGCATATATGTCGTTTGCATGGGTATGTAGTAAATCCACTTCTTTCTGATTTTTGTCCCTATAGAAATACAGATTTGGGTCCTTTCCTCTATTGAGCCTATTTTTTATGTACTCATTCACTACCATGTTTTCAAATAATGCACCTTTTGCGGGATGGGTTGATAACTGTTTTTCATTCTCAATCCCGAGAAGATAGGCGGCAAGACCCGTATCATAGAAATAGATTTTGCTTGCTTTTACGAGCCGTTTCCCGATGTTCGCAAAATATGGAGGCAGCATATAGACAATGTATGAGGCTACCAATGTGTTGATCCATGAATTGATTGTATTAGCGGAAACACCTACTTCACCGGAAAGAGAAGAAGCATTGAATTCCGTCCCAATTCTTCCAACGCATAGGCGGATGAAAGTCTGGAACAGGCTCATATCCTTTATGTTGATGATCTGTCTTACATCTCTTTCTATATATGTGGTATAATAGTTCTTATATAATGCGTCACGTGGAATACATTTTGACCATATTGCAGGATATCCTCCGTTCAGAATCAATGTCTCTGTAGATATGTCCTTTATCATTTCCTGACCGAGTTCATGAAGAGATAATGGTAGTAAAGTAAGAATTGCCGTTCTTCCTGCCAAAGACTGGGTGATTTTTTCCAATAAGGAGAAATTGCTGCTCCCGGTTAGTATAAAATGCTTTTCCGGATCAGCATCCACCATGACTTGTATATAAGAAAATAATTCTGGATAATGGTGTGCCTCGTCTATTATCAGCTTCTTGGGGTACTGACTAAGAAAGCCTTTTGTGTCTCTTTGAATCTGTTCTCGCAACGACACATCTTCCAAATTGATATAAATATAATCAGGAAACAACTCCTTACACAGTGTGGTTTTACCGCTTTGGCGCGGTCCGGTTATCGTTATAACCTGAAAAAAAGGTGCCAGACGCTTTATTTCGTCTGCTAATTTTCTATATATCAAATCACTATTCATATATCTGGCAAATCATAAGTTCAACTGAAGATTTGGCCAAAGATACTATTTGTTTCTGACTTTCAATAGTATACTCTCATCTTTTTGTCTTTTGTAAATACTACTTTCGGTAGTTCTAATAATTATTTCATATGGATTTTCAATATCTTTGATGAAAAATCGAAGATAAACTGCATTCGACATAATTCAAGAAAACTTGGCTTCTGTTCTCATTTGCATTATCTTTGCATATAAACATTCTATTTATATTTATGAGAAAATTTCTATTATTAGTGACGACATCATTGTTTGCAACTCTAATGTGCTTTTCACAGTCCTTGCTTTGGAAAATCTCTGGAAATGGACTTGAAAGTCCTTCGTATTTATATGGTACAATTCATATATCCGATAAGCGAGTTTTTGCTTTTGATAGTACTGTGACTAAGGCCATGGAATCTTGTGATGCTTTTGCCTGTGAATCTAAGAATTCACGAATTCCAATATTGTTAGTCTTTAGAACGGTATTAATGAAGGAAAGAATGGAGTCTCTGTTGAGTGATAGTGTGTATCATTTGCTTGATAGTATTGTTACAAAATCCGGTCAAAATATTAGAATGTATAGTAGAATAAAGCCAATATTTGCTGAAGCGATGCTAACATCACAAGGATTAAGTAAAGGAATCATTCTTGACGGTTATTTATTGCAGAAAGCGAAGGTCGAGAAAAAAAAGTGCTATTCTTTGGAAGATGAGAGAGATGTTCTTAAATTATTTAATAGAATAAGTCTTGAATATCAAGTTGAACATTTTTCAGATTATATCCTTTACCTCTCTTCGGATAGTACTTATTTAACACGACATCATCAAGAATTAATAGAAAACTATTTACAATTTAGATTCGATTCTGTGCATGAAGGATCAATCATTGATTCTTTATTTGTTATTGAACGTAATGTCGTATTCGCAGATAATATTGTTAAAATAACGAATAAGAAAAAAAGTGTTTTTTGTGCATTTGGTTGTGGGCATCTTTTAGGTGAAGCAGGTGTAATAGCGATTCTTCGTCGGCGTGGATATACTGTAGAACCTGTACCGTTTCAATGGAACTCTGTTCAATGATGAGAAATTATTTGTATTTTGGTCGGTGATTATTAATTGAATAATATTATGAGTGTGTTTCTTATTATCCTCGCTGTTATTGCGGGAGTGATTGGCATAGTGGGTAGTATTTTGCCTGGATTACCCGGGCCGCCTCTGAGTTGGGTTGGATTGTTGTTAGCATATTTCGGTAGAAGGATGGGAGATTCGGATAATGAGATTACATTGACATTCCTGTTAGTGTGGTTTGTCATTATGGTTGTTGTGACGGTGCTGGATTATGTGGTTCCCGCTAAGTTTACAAAGATAGCCGGCGGCTCTAAGGCTGCAAGTACAGGTGCTATAGTAGGACTTTTTGCAGGAATGTTCATCCCTCCTATTGGAATGATAGTGGGAAGTCTGTTAGGTGCTTTTTTAGCGGAAATATTGGTAGAGGCAAAAGATGTGGGTGCTGCACTGAAATCATCTTTAGGTGCATTCGCCGGTTTTCTGTTCGGAACGGGGATGAAGCTGATTGCATCCGGGTTGATGTTGTATTACATCATTTTTTGACAGAAATGTTATTTTGTATTTAACTTTGTCCTGTAAATCGACTATTACTTTTATTGAA
>CAZYFO010000087.1:0-6220 GCA_964646955.1 uncultured Bacteroidaceae bacterium
CATCAATACCCTGTGCAGCCATTGCAGAACGTATCCTGTCCTGTCTCCCTTTCAGTTCTTCCTTCATGAAATAATAACTTCTTGAACTGCAAAAGTACTCATTATAAGCCGAAAAAACGACATCCTTCCAACGCTATAATCAACTATATAGTCACGATCTTTATACTCTCTGTTTCACTCTCCCAATAAAACAGCTCTCATTGGGATAAAATATTGTGAGCCGCTAGATTTGTCTTCGCGGCTCACAAATTTGATAGTTAAATCCAGTTTTTCATATCTTCGTCTACGGTCGATATTCCTCCTATACCGAAGTTTTCGACCAATACCTTGACAACATTGGGAGATAAAAATCCCGGAAGCGTAGGACCCAGATGAATATTCTTTACTCCGAGCGACAAAAGCGCAAGTAGTACGATAACAGCCTTCTGTTCGTACCATGCAATGTTGTAAACAATCGGTAATTGGTTGACATCTTTGAGTCCAAACGCATCGCGCAGGGCAAGTGCAATCAACACCAAAGAGTAGCTATCGTTGCACTGTCCGGCATCCAACACGCGAGGAATACCGCCAATATCGCCCAGAGGGAGTTTGTTATAGCGGTACTTGGCACAACCTGCCGTAAGTATCACACTATCTTTTGGAAGTGCAGCGGCAAAATCGGTGTAATACTCGCGACTCCTCATACGTCCGTCACAACCGGCCATAACGACAAACTTCTTTATTGCCCCGCTTTTTACTGCATCGACCACCTTGTCGGCCAGAGCCAACACCTGAGCATGAGCAAAGCCTCCTATAATCTCGCCTCGTTCAATCTCAGTGGGTGACGCACAACGTTTTGCATGGGCTATAATTTCCGAGAAATCTTTCTTCCCTCCCTCGGTCCTGGCAGGGATATGTTTGAAGCCCGAAAAGCCTGCTGTGCCTGTCGTATAAACTCTGTCGGAATAGGTGGACGAAGAGCGAGGCGGAACTATACAGTTTGTAGTAAACAAAATAGGGCCATTGAAACTCTCGAACTCCTCGTTTTGTCTCCACCAAGCATTGCCATAGTTACCGGCAAAGTGGCTGTATTTCTTGAACGCAGGATAGTAGTGCGCCGGAAGCATCTCGCTGTGAGTATAGACATCAACACCCGTACCTTGGGTCTGCTCCAACAAGTCCTGCATATCACGCAGATCATGCCCCGAAATAAGTATGGCCGGGTTGGCACGAACTCCTATATCAACCTTTGTAATCTCAGGATTGCCATAGGTAGAGGTGTTGGCCTTGTCCAAAAGAGCCATCGTTTTCACCCCCATTTCGCCGCAACCAAGTACCAAGTTGACCAACTTATCGACTTCGAGCTCTTGTGTTGTTGCGACAAGTGCATCCTGTATAAATTCGTAGATTGTATTGTCTTCATAACCCAGGTTGCACGCGTGTTCGGCATAGGCAGCCATACCTTTGAGACCATAAGTGATGAGCTCGCGTAACGAACGTATATCCTCGTTTTCAGTCTGTAGGACACCTACCTGTGCAGCTTTCTGCTCCATTTGCTCCACGGTGTCGGCACTCCAGCTCAGGCAGTCACACTCTGAACATGCCACACATTCTACTTTGAGCCCGTCACGCAGTGCAATCGCCTCTTTGATGCGCTCTACAAAACGTTCTTTGTCGAAGTTTGCGTTTGTGATGGTCATAAACAGCGACTCGATTATAAACCGATTGACAGCAACCGGAACTTCTTTACCTGTCTCTCTCATCTTCACGGTTTTGTGAGAAATTCCTTTGAGTAGGAAAATCAACAAATCCTGTAAATTGGCAACATCGGCGGGTTTTCCGCAGACACCTTTTATTGTACAGCCCTTGCCCTGAGCTGTTTCCTGACATTGAAAACAAAACATATATTTCTGGTTTTAGTTTTACGCAAAGATAGTGGAGTGTAGCACACTTATGCGTAACATTTGTTACATCGATAAATTTTAATTATATTTGTATCAAATTTATAGTCAATGGAAAAATGTGATTTGCTGTTTTTTTGTTCGATGTGTCGTGATAAATCGCCCGAAGATATCGAGAATATAAAATGCACCATACCGCATACGGTAAAAGAGTTCAAACGCGGTGCACACATAGCCTATCAAGGTGATCGGGTACAAAACCTGATAATGCTCATAAAAGGTAGGGTAAAGACAGAGATAGTCTCAAATTCCGGACTTGCTCTGCCTATGGAAGAGATCAAAGCACCCTATCCGTTGGCGGCGGCCTTTCTGTTTGCCGATGACAATCGCTTCCCTGTGGATGTCATTGCCATGCAGGAGTGCGAGGTGCTCTATATCTCAAAAGAGTCCGTCGAGGCGCAGATAGCCAAATGTCCCGGTTTCTTGCGTGGCTTTATGGCTTTTAATGCCAACCGAATGCAACACATCTCCGAGCGGTTAAAGATATTTGCCCAAAAAGGAATTAAAGCAAAAATAGTCTATTATATACTGTCACGTGAGCATGAAGGCGAGTTCAACTTGGAGCGAAGTATAGCATCGCTTGCCGAGTATTTCGGAGTAGAACGCCCGTCTCTATCCCGAGCTATATCAGAGATGGTACGTGACGGAATCATAACATTCCAAGGAGGTAGAGGTAAAATCATTGATTTCAAGGCGTTGGAAAACCTGTTGTTATCATAGATCTCTTTGCTAAGTAAGGAGCATTCATTTATTCCGGTATAATAACGCACTCAGGAGACAAGCTGCAAATCAAGAATACTCTTGATAAGACAGCTCGTCTCCCTCAACATCAATTTACCAGAAATTTCAACAACAATAAATCTGAATTATGATGTCTGCTATTTTTCACAGGTAATCACTTCTCTTCGAAATACTCAGCGAGCTCACGCTCTTCGTTGTCGGCAAAAGAGTAACACTCATCATGCTGACTAATATCAAGACCAATTCTCTCGCTTTTCTCGGAAACTCGCATACCTATCATCTTATTCGTTATCCAGTAAAGTCCAAGACTAACGGAGAATGAGTATGCGAACACAAGAATAATAGCTACAAAATACATAATAATGGTCAGCCAACCACCTCCTTGTATTATCACTCCTACAAACAGACCGGTCAATATGGTTCCCATAATACCACCCATGCCGTGTGTCGGGAATACATCCAAAGCGTCATCAATTGATGAACGTCCACGCCAATGAACAGCCATATTACAAATTATTGTGATCACAAATGAGATACATACACTCTGACCTGCCGACACATAACCGGCCGAGGGGGTTATTGCTACAAGACCTACAACCGCTCCTATCGAAGCTCCCATCGCAGAAGGCTTGCGTCCACGCAAACAGTCAAATAGAATCCATACAAGCATGGCTGTGGCAGATGCGGTATTGGTATTCAAGAAAGCCTTGACGGCAACACCGTCGGCAGCCAAAGACGATCCGGCATTAAATCCGAACCAGCCTAACCAAAGCATGGCGGCACCAAGCATAACAAACGGTATATTAGCCGGACCGGCAGATTTATCGGAAGCATCTATTTTACGACGACCCAGGAATAAAGCACCGGCAAGAGCAGCGATACCGGATGAAGCATGAACCACAATACCACCGGCAAAGTCCTTAATCTCGACCCCCGTCCCGAACAGATTCTTGAAAAGTCCATCCGGATGCCATGTACAATGAGCCAATGGACAATACACTAAAAGGCAGAAAAGCGCCATGAAAACCATGTAACTGGAAAAACGCACCCGTTCAGCAAACGAACCCGTTATCAACGACGGCGTTATTATGGCAAACTTCATTTGGAAAAGTGCAAAAAGAGCAAATGGGATTGTAGCTGAAAAAGCATCGTTCGGAGCGATGCCGACATTTTTGAACATAAAAAAAGACGCTGGATTTCCTATTATACCAAGCCCGCCCACATCTTCACCGAAAGCCAAACTAAAACCGACAACAAACCAAAGAATACTTATTATACCCATGGCAATGAAACTCTGAAGCATGGTTGAAATCACATTCTTCTTGCGAACCATGCCACAGTAGAAAAAAGACAGTCCGGGTGTCATCATCAGCACAAAGATTGTAGCCGTGATCATCCACGCTATATCAGCCTTGTTTAGTTTACTTATTATCTCCGGGGTAGCTTCCCACTGAGCATTCTCCGGTAGTATCGCTCCCAATACGGAAATAATGACAAGTATTGCCATCATTATAATCCACCTTTTCTTCATAAATTGTTCTTTTCGGTTTCTGGTTGTTCAATTCGGTACAAAAATACATATCTCCAAAAAAATAAAAAAATATTTTCGCAATTATTTTTGTCAAAATGATAGTATTTTCTAATTATACGTAGCAAATTGTAATCTTTTTAGTATATATATTTAGAATAATGTCATATAAATCACGAATTATCTAATATTTTGAATAAGTCGAAATGCACTGATTTACCGCAAAAAGACTTCCAATTCCCATGGTAGCTACCAGATTTCTCCTCAGAATTATTGAGCCAGAATATTTTTTTATAATTTCGACCTGAACATATCTCTCACGTATAATAGATGAGTAACACAATTCATGAGCGAGGAACCTTATAAATATATCGAATTATGTATTAATGAACAAACTAAATAATTGATCATGAAAACTTCAAAGATTATCGTACTATCCATTTCGTTAGCCATAATGGCCTCTTGCGATACTTACTATCGAATAGTCACCAAAATAGATCGTAAAGGCGGCGCCATTCGTGAAATGTATGCCAATGGAGATTCGGCTTTCTTGAGTGGCGATCTGTCAAATACTCCTTTCCGTTTCGACTTGGAAGGATGGAATATCACCCGTTTTGACTCAGTCGAAGTATTCGATTATTTCGGTGAAAACAAACCTTTCGATGTAAAAGTCAGCAGAAATGCGAACTCTGTCGATTCGTTATCACAGTATATATTACGTAGCGAATTCAGCGAAGAGGGATTCAGACAGCTTCTGGCACCAAAAGAGACATTGACAAAGAAATTCAAGTGGTTCTACACAGACTACACCTACACATCCATATACAACAAATTGGATTACAATGCACCGATACCTATCGACAAGTATATGTCAAAAGATGAACGGATAATATTTGCACAGGGTGACACGAAATATTTTGGAACAACGAATGGTGCTCAGTTAGTCGATGAACTGAACGACATGTCTGATAACTTCTGGAAATGGGTAACAACAAACTGCTTCGAGGTAGGCCTGAACATTGTAAAAAAATACGGCGGCGAAATACCGGATAATGATAGAGAACAGATATTTGCAAAATACGGAGGTAAAGACATTGATGACATTGACGACCCGAAATCAGTTTGCACAGCCCTGGATTCATTCTACGTGACTGACCGCTTCTCCAAGTTGTACAAACAAAACGAAGACGCAATCGACAACGAGTTCGAGAACGCTACCTCAGTATTTGGATTAATGAATGAATACTACACCACCGAACTATCAGTACCCGGCCGGGTACTCTCCGCCAATGCCCCCGTTATCGATGCCGAATACCTGAAATGGAAAGTTGATGGAATGCGCCTGCTTTTCGACGACTACACCCTCACAGCCAGCTACCGTGTTGTCAATGTCTGGGCTTTCGTAATCAGCGGCCTGATCCTGCTCTCGGCCATTATCCTCATTTTCGCCATATTCCGTAAGAAGGCATATTGACACATTGTAAAGGAAGCTATTTCTCAACTTCCTTTACAATCACATCATGGGCACCACCCTCTATTATGCTTATTGAAGAGACTATGGTGATTTTGGCTTCCGACTGCAACTCTTTTATTGTCGATACACCGCAACTGCACATAGTGGATTTAATCTTATCCAATGTCTGATCCAGATTATTTTTCAGCTTACCGGCATAAGGGACATAACTGTCAACACCCTCTTCAAATTTCAACTTGCTGCTTCCTCCCATGTCATATCTCTGCCAGTTTCTGGCTCTGCGTATTGCCCTGAAAAAAGTTGGCTCATAAACAAAGAGTTAACTATGGATATTTACAGAATTAGTAAAAATATCAGAAATGTCTACTTTTGTAACACAGAACAACTGAAAATCAACGCCAAAGTCTACTTTGGTAAATTATTAACAACTTTAAAAAAATCCGTGTCTACTTTATGCAGTTGGTACAGGTTACGTTGTCACCTTCGCCGTTGCCTTCTCCTGGAAACTAACAGCCGGAATATAATACAAAAATCTTC
>CAZYFO010000088.1:0-2219 GCA_964646955.1 uncultured Bacteroidaceae bacterium
CCATATTGCATTTCAAAGGAATCCATCTTGTTGGCAACAAGAATTACCGGAGTCTTAGAACGACGCAGAATATTAGCTACTTCGTCATCCAGATCAGTAAGACCATTTTTAATGTCAACCAAAAACAATATCACATCTGATTCCTCGATAGCGATTTTAACCTGTTTTCTTATCTCCTCCTCAAATACATCATCTGAGTTCACAACCCATCCGCCTGTATCTACAACTGAGAAAACTCTATTTCCCCATTCGCACTTACCGTACTGACGGTCGCGAGTAGTACCGGCCTCATCGTCCACAATAGCCTGTCTGGTTTGTGTAAGGCGATTGAAAAGTGTGGATTTTCCTACATTAGGACGTCCCACTATTGCTACCAAGTTGCTCATATTTTGAAAAAAACGGCAAAGAACCGGAATTGTTCAATGCCAATAATACTAATTTTTATTCCGGATTATATCCGAAGTTCTTCAACTCACGTGAAGAGCTACGCCAATCCTTATCAACCTTAACCATAATCTCCATAAAGATTTTCTTTCCAAAGAACTTTTCAAGATCTTTCCTTGCTTCTACGGACACACGTTTGAGAGCACTACCCTCATGCCCAATCAGAATTCCCTTCTGCGACTCTCTCTCAACATATATCACACAGTTAATCAAGATACGGCTACGGTTCTCATGGAACTGTTCTACAACAACTTCTGTTGAATATGGAACCTCCTTATCATAATGGAGCAGAATCTTCTCTCTGATAATTTCCGAGACAAAAAATCTTGCCGGTTTATCAGTCAGTTGGTCCTTCTCAAAATAGGGAGGTGAATCAGGAAGCAGTTCCTTCACTCTTTTCAGAACCGCTTCAATATTAAACTTCTCTGTCGCAGAAATCGGCATTATCTCTGCTTTTGGCAATTTTTCATGCCACAAATTAACCAATTCAATTAACGAGTCTTGATTCGTTAAATCAATCTTATTGATAATAAGAAGAATCGGAATATTCAGATTAATTACTTTCTCAAGGAACTCCTGATTCTTATCAAACTTCTCTACAACATCTGTCATATAGATGAGCACATCGGCATCAACTAAAGCAGACTCAGAGAAAGCAAGCATCGATTCCTGAAGTTTATAATTCGGCTTTAATACTCCCGGAGTATCTGAAAACACAATTTGATATTCATCCGAATTTACAATACCCATTATTCTGTGGCGTGTGGTTTGTGCCTTGAAAGTAGCAATAGAGATTTTCTCCCCAACAAGCAGGTTCATCAGAGTTGACTTACCCACGTTAGGATTTCCTACAATATTTACAAAGCCCGCCTTATGCATAATAATCAGATATTGAAAGAGTCAAAAAAAACGCATCGCCATGATGCGTTTTTCATTCTTGTTATTCAGCAGCAGCAGTTTCTTTTACAACCGCTAATTTACCTCTGTAATAACCGCATTCACCGCATACAGTGTGAAAAACGTGCCATGCTCCGCAATTTGGGCAAAGTGCCAAAGTAGGTGCTACTGCCTTATAATGCGTCCTTCTTTTCGCAGTCCTTGTTTTGGACTGCCTTCTTTTAGGATGTGCCATTTTGTTTAATTATTAATCGTTATTTGTTTCAATTATATTTTTCAGTTCATCCCATCTCGAATCCGTCCCTGCGGATTCTTCGGTACCTTCCGATTCTCCTTCTTCAGTAGTAAGATGTTCATCCAACTTCTCCATCATATCCTTATTGCACTTTCCAGGTGAATGAACATGCTTCAACGGAATTGCCAATGAAATGAACTCGTATATGTACCACGCAACATTAACCGTACCATCATTCTCAGGAACTATTATGATGTCACCGTCATCAGCAAAATCTGCTCCGAGTTTGACTTTCATATCTCCTGTAGTCTCAATATTCAGTTGCATATCATCCAAACAACGGTCACAAGTAACAACTACTATACCGTTTAAGGAGAAAGAAAGAAGATAGACACCGGATTTCTTTTCGACCTTCAAATCAACGGACACCTTTCCTTTCTGAACATCTTCTCCTTCTACTAAGGAGAAAAAGTCCTGATCGACTGTCCAATTATATGAAGCCCTATCGTTTTCTAGGCCCTTCAAATCAACTTTATATGCACCTAACCTTCCCATGAAACTATTTTTCGGGCCACAAAGATACTAATTTTATTTCTTTCAAGATATTTTTTCAACAAATATTCTTAGATGTCACTCTTAGTTT
>CAZYFO010000088.1:2319-6144 GCA_964646955.1 uncultured Bacteroidaceae bacterium
TCAAGATATTTTTTCAACAAATATTCTTAGATGTCACTCTTAGTTTATTAAAAAGGTGATTAGATAGGTAATTAAAAAGGTAACCAGAAAGGTAATTATCAACATATCTCACTAGATATTTCACAACCTATCTAAAACCTCTAAAATCATATAAAAAATAAAAGCCCAATTAGAGAACAGTCAATTATTTGTTCAGCTCAATTCTAAAAGTAGTACCCTTACCCAACTCAGATTGCTTAACAAAGATTTTTCCCTTGTGGTATTCTTCAACAATTCGTTTAGCAAGAGATAATCCAAGACCCCATCCTCTTTTCTTTGTAGTATAACCGGGCTCAAATATGGCTTTATAAGAGTTCTTGGCAATGCCTTTACCTGAGTCGGAAATCTCAATAACCACCATTCTTTCGGAATCCGACAGATTTATAGATATCACACCCTGAGCATCCATGGCATCTACCGCGTTCTTACATAGGTTTTCAATAACCCATTCAAATAAAGAAGCATTTATCTTTGCATTCAATATTCTGTCCGGAAAATACCTTTCAAATCTTACACTGTTTGGTGTTCTATGCTCCATGTATGAAATAACTCTATTAAGAACAACCGCAATATCTTCGTTCTCAGGCTCAGGCATAGAACCGATTTTTGAGAATCTCTCAGCAATCATCTCCAATCTGTTCACATCTTTCTCCATTTCAAGAATCAAATCATCATGGTATTTATCCTTCATAAGTTCAATCCATGCCATAAGAGAAGAAATCGGCGTTCCCAACTGATGAGCGGTCTCTTTTGACAATCCAACCCAGACTCTGTTCTGCTCTGTTTTTTTGAAGCCCAACAGAGCAAGTATTGCAATCATTACAAAAATAATTACAACTCCCAGCTGGATATAGGGATAAATTGTCAATCTACTCAACAACAAAGATTCATCATAACACACCTCCGTATATTTATCGGTAGAATTATCTCCATAATAAAGTTTAATACTATTTCCCTCTTCACGCATCTGAGCTGCACGCTGATTAAGATACCCCAAAGTATCTTCCTTATGTATCTCTATATTCAAATAGCTCTTAATATCTCCTGTCTCATCGGTGATAATAACAGGAATAGTATTATTTCCGGAGATAACAGTCAACACCAAGCTGAGATCAGTATCCTCATCCGCCTCATTTAGGGTTCTATAAGCTTCAGCAAACACCTCCATCTTACTCTTCTCCTCACGGGATAAATCCTTAACTAAAGAGTGAGATATTAGAAGTGATAATAGAGCAATAAATATGGCTACTATTATCAAAACCGTCCTATAAACCTTGAAATCTTTAATCTTCTTCATTCATCTTGAACTAATGGATTCTGCCAAAAAAGGCATATATCATTAACGTCAATCAGCCAATAATATTCTGTCTAAACCGAATAATTTTGATGCAGACCGGGAAGTTACATCAGCTATCATATCTTCAGAACACCCATATATCTCAGAAAGTTTCTTTACCACCTCAACAATAAAAGAAGGTTCATTTCTTTTTCCCCTATATGGCACAGGTGACAGATAAGGGGAGTCTGTCTCTAAAACTACTCTTTCTAAAGGAATTAGTTTAAGCGAATCCGAAAGTGAGGATTTCTTGTAAGTCAGGGTACCTCCTATTCCAAAAAGAAAACCTTCATATTTCAACAACCGTTTCGTCTCTTCTTCAGAACCGGAAAAACAATGAAAAATTCCACGAAGTTTGGTGTTATTGTATCTGTCCATAACACTGCACAACTCCAAGAATGCTGACCTTGAATGAACAATCAAAGGCAGATCATAATATAAAGCCCATCTTATTTGAGTTTCGAAAGCTTCAATCTGATCAGGTAATCTTGTACTGTCCCAATACAAATCGAGACCGGTTTCACCTATGCCTATAAAACGATGAGCACCGAATTCAGAAAAATCATCATCAAGTTTCTTTTTAATAATTTCCAACTGCCGATGATAATCTTCTGACAAATCCGTTGGATGAAGTCCAATCATAGGAAAAAAAAATCCCGGATACATATCACATACAGCAAGCATGGGATCAATAGTCTCGGGATTTATATTAGGAAGAAATATTTTACTTATACCTGCATTCTTTGCACGTCCAACAACATCTTTCAAGTCCTGTTGAAAGTCCTCCACAAATATATGGCAATGAGTATCAATCAGACTTCTCACCTTTTCTATAATAATAAATCAATCCGTATTCCTGGCACTTTTTAATCTTGGCCTCACCTCGCAATTCACAAAAATAACTTTCAATAGAATTCCAGACCTCCAAAATAACTTCATCCATCTGAGGTCTTAAAAGAGAAACCACCGTCAGACTCTCATCAGTACTCTGTCTGAGCATACACTGCTTTTGATACTGTTCATTAAAGAGATCATAATGAACTATAACCTTGGCTATTGTAGGATTATAAATTGGAACACCTCTATTGCCTGTTCTGAGTTTTTCTCCCCTAATAACATTCTCAGACCAACGGAGGACCGAAATATCGCTCGAAAGATCAGGCATATCAAGATTATCCTCGGACAATGAATAATAAGAGAGATCAGAAGGCTTTATCTCTCCTCGTTTGACACACATACCCAAAACAATGAGAAAATGAGATGTAAACATCTTTGCATTCTTCAATTTGCTCTGATAAGCATCTGATTTTGAGAAATCTATCTGTATCTGCAAACAATTGAGATATCTTTCAGAAGCCTCTCTAAATTGCAACAGTTTCTTTTCTGCCTTTGACAACAAATCGGGAGAGATAACCGGAGCGTAACAATAACTGTCTCTCATCTTTCGTATTGTGGCTTCCAAAGACCTTATCCTGGCTTTGTCAGTGTTAGGTAATCTTCTGTAAGGCATATTACTTGTTATTAAATGACTCTATTCATAAGACCATGGGCAAATATCACAAGTTCCTGTTTACGTTCAGAACTTACGCTCACCATATTCAACTCATTTATCGCTTCCTCAAATAATAATTCTATCCTATTTTCAGTCAGCCCCTTAACATTAACGGAATCGAAAACTGAACGGACTCCGGAAATCTTTGCCTCTTCATCTTCACCATTATATTCAGCCCACTTGTCAAACTCTTTCTGTCCATCATCATCAGCTAATTGACGAGCGATGATATAAAGATACGTCTTTTTATTACAAACAATATCACCACCTATTTTTTTTCCGAATATTTTCGAATCTCCATATACATCCAGCAAATCGTCTTGAAGTTGAAATGCCAATCCGATTTTTTCACCGAATCTGTAGAGATGGTTTGTATCTTCTTCACAAGCCCCGCCTAAAATACCTCCCATTTTTGAACATGCCGCTAATAGGACAGAGGTCTTAAGTCTAATCATTTCGAGATAATCCGATATGGAAACATCCGTCCGAGACTCAAAATCCATATCGTACTGCTGTCCATCGGTAATGCCTAAAAAGGTATCATTCGCCAAATCTAAGACTTTTTTCAGATATTCAGGTTTTGTCATTGACAAATATCTGTATGCCAATACCAGCATCCCGTCCCCGGATAATATCGCAGTATTCTCGTTCCATTTCTTATGAACCGTAGGATACCCCCTTCTCATATCGGCTTTGTCCATCACATCGTCATGCAAAAGTGTGAAGTTATGGAATATTTCCATTGCCGCAGCAACATCAAAAGTTGTTTCGATGTCATCGGCATAAAGATTATACGCCATTATAAGAAAAGTAGGCCTTATACGCTTACCTCCCAAAGACAAGACATATCTTATGGGAGCATAAAGATTCTCCGGAGAATGAGAATAACTCAATCCAC
>CAZYFO010000089.1:0-6048 GCA_964646955.1 uncultured Bacteroidaceae bacterium
TTCCGTTAAAATCGGTTCCGAAGAACTGCGGTATGAAAGAGGCGGCTTTGACTGTACAGACTATACAGCAAGAAGGGTATTGCTGCATGAATTTGTAGATGTTTGCCGAATGGTCGGGCTCCATGTGATGGACTACCAGGTAATCGGGAGTTCGCCCGTTTAATGCGCACTGAAGTTTATTAAACCAATCTGCACTCATGCGAGTATCGACGGTGTCCATGACTGCAATCTTATCGTCTGTGATGAGATAAGAGTTGTATGTCATTCCTTCTGGTGTAGGATACTGATTCTCAAATAAATCCAAATCAGAATCATCGCAACCTATATAATGAATCTGAGAAATTTCCGATGTTGTCATTTTCTATATGTGATATCAGAGCAAAAGTAGTGAAAAAGTTGTTATGTGGGAATTCCTTGGGGAGGTAAAATGAAAGATTGAAAGCATTACTCGGATTAAAACAGAAGATAAACTGCGGCTTATCAGAGAAAATAAGTAAATTCCTTTTCTCTCTCTTTAGCTTGCATTACTTTTGTTACCAAAATTTGAATGGACGATGAAGATTAGAAATAGTGTACTTGCTTCGGCAGGTCAGTTTATTGTTAACATACTGCTGGTTTATTTGGTTTATGAAATATGCAGGTTTGCATATCTGTTTCAGAATTGGAATGAATTAAAGGAGGGACTTTCCTTAAGGGAGATGATCAAGGGCGGTTTTATGTTTGATACGGCTGCCATAATGTATACCAATGCGATATATGCCCTGCTGATATTGCTTCCCATACATATCAAGGAGAATAAAGCATACCGTAAGGTGGCGAAATGGTATTTTGTAGTAGTCAACGGAGTCGCTGTTTTGGCAAATCTGACTGATGCGGTCTATTTCAGTTATACCGGTAGGAGATCCACCATTACCATATTCTCGGAGTTCAGCAATGAGGACAATCTGTTTAGAATTTTAGGTGTTGAGATCTATAGAAACTGGTATTTGGTATTGCTCTTCATATTGCTGGTATATTGTCTTTGGAAATTCTATTGTGAGAAGGTCGATGACAAGTATTCTCGTGATTGGTTGGAGAAGAAATACCGCATTAAATACTATCTGACAAATACCATCTGTTTCATCCTCTTCGTGCCACTATGTATATGTGGAATGAGAGGAGGTGCTACTGCCGCTACTCGTCCTATAACTATTAGTAATGCCAATCAGTATGCTGACCGTCCCATTCAGGCGGCAGCTGTTCTGAATACTCCTTTTGCTTTGCTGCGTACTATCGGAAAGAAGATTTTTGAGGTACCTAGTTACTATACCCCGGAGGAACTTGACGCTATATATTCTCCTGTTCATACACCTGCCGATTCGGTCAAATTCAAGAACAAGAATGTGGTGGTGCTAATCGTGGAGTCGTTTGGCAGGGAATACATTGGAGAATATAACCGCTGGCTTGATGACGGAAACTTCAAGGGTTACACTCCGTTTATGGATTCGCTGGTACAGCATAGTACTAATTATCTTTTTTCTTACTGTAATGGAAGAAAGAGTATTGATGCCATGCCATCGATATTATCAAGCGTACCGATGTTTGTTGAGCCCTTTTTCCTTACACCATCTTCAACTAATGATCTGAGCGGTCTGGCAGGCGAGCTGAAGAACAAGGGCTATTATTCCGCTTTTTTTCATGGAGCAGAGAATGGTTCCATGGGATTTCAGGCGTTTGCACGTACCATAGGTTTTGATGACTATTTCGGACGTACGGAGTATAACAATGACAGCAGGTTTGACGGTGACCAGGATTTTGACGGTACCTGGGCTATCTGGGATGAGCCTTTTCTTCAATTCTATGCTCAAAAGATGAATGAGATGCCTCAGCCGTTTATCACTACTGTTTTTACTGCGTCAAGCCATCATCCTTTTGTGGTTCCGGACAAATACAAGTCGATATTTAAGGATGAGGGACATATGATAAATAAGTGTATCCGATATACTGACAATGCCCTTCGTCTGTTCTTCGCTACGGCAAGCAAGATGCCCTGGTTCGACAATACACTCTTTGTGATAACAAGTGACCATGCAAACCAAAGTGCGTATGAGTATTACAATACCGATCTTGGTTGGTTCTGTTCGCCAGTGATATTCTATGACCCAAGCGGTGAACTCGAGCCGGGCATGCACGATGCTATTGCACAACAGATTGATATATTGCCTACCGTATTGGGATATCTGGGTTATGACAAACCTTATATATCGTTCGGCTGCGACCTGTTCAACACTCCTGCAAAGGATACTTGGGCTGTAAATTACAGCAACGATATCTACCAATATGTAAAGGGTGATTATGTACTACAGTGGGACGGAACTCAGACCAAAGCCATCTACAATTTCCGTACGGATTTATTGCTTCAGAACAATCTTTTAGGAAAAGTGCCGCAGCAAAATGAGATGGAGAAAGAGGTCAAAGCCATAATTCAGTCATACATGACACGCATGACTACCAACTCCCTGATTTGTAAATAGGAGAACTTTATAGTTTGCTTTTCAGAAATCGCCCTGTGTATGAGCCTTCACAGGCTGCTACCTCTTCGGGAGTGCCGCAGACTACTATGTTGCCGCCGCCTTTGCCGCCTTCAGGACCTAAGTCGATAATGTGATCGGCACATTTTATGACATCCATATTATGCTCTACTATGAGTACAGTGTGACCTCGTTCGATAAGGGCATTGAATGAATCCAGGAGCTTCTTGATGTCATGGAAATGAAGACCGGTGGTAGGTTCATCGAAGATAAAGATGGTGGGCTCTGTCTTCTCCAGACTCAGGTAGTAGGCTAGTTTGACTCGCTGACTCTCACCTCCTGAAAGGGTGGAAGATGACTGTCCCAACTTTATGTAGCCTAACCCGACCTGACGTAGCGGTTCTAGCTTTTTTACTATCTTTTTTTCAGTAGGAGAATTGGAACTGAAGAACTCAACGGCCTGGTTGACGGTCATATTGAGTATGTCCCAAATGTTTTTCTCCTTGTATGTGACTTCGAGTATCTCGTTCTTGAATCTTTTACCGTGACAGCTCTCACATACCAATTGGAGGTCAGACATGAACTGCATGGAGATGGTGATGGTGCCTTCTCCCTTACACTCTTCGCATCGGCCTCCGTCTGAATTGAATGAGAAATGGCCCGATTTGAAACCCATTTGCCGTGAAAGGGGCTGATCGGCGAATAGCTTCCTAATCTCATCATATGCTTTTATATATGTTACGGGATTTGAGCGTGAGGTCTTGCCGATAGGGTCTTGATCAATAAATTCGACGGCCTTAATCATTTTGATGTCACCCTCAAAGCCGATACATTCACCGGGGCGTTCTCCGGATTCGCTGTAAATATTCTGTAGCCCTCTGTATAGTACATCCTTTACCAAGGTGCTTTTTCCTGAGCCGCTGACTCCAGTCACTACTGTCATGATATTGAGCGGGAACTTTACGTCGATGCCCTGCAGATTGTTCTCACGCGCCCCTTTTACCTCGATGAAGTTGTTCCATGAACGGCGTGAGGAAGGTACGTCTATTGTCTCTTCTCCGGTCAGATATTTTACGGTATAGCTATTTGAGCTTGTTTCCAGGTTACTCAGGTCTCCCTGATATACTATCTCACCGCCGTTACGTCCGGCCTGTGGGCCTACGTCTATTATGTAATCGGCAGCACGTATCATCTCTTCATCGTGCTCAACCACGATTACTGTGTTGCCTATCTGCTGTAACTGTCTTAGGACTTTTATCAGTTTATCGGTATCACGGCTATGGAGGCCGATGCTGGGCTCATCGAGTATATATAGAGAGCCTACCAGACTACTCCCGAGAGATGTCACAAGGTTTATTCGTTGACTCTCTCCACCTGAAAGGGTACTGCTCAGACGGTTCAGTGAAAGATACTCCAGACCTACGTCCATCATCAGTCTGATACGGCTGTTTATCTCGGTGAGTATGCGTTTTGCTGTCAGTTGCTCATTCTCATTGAGCTCTATACGGTCAAAGAACTGTTTTAATTCGGATATAGGTAAATCGACCAAGTCGGTGATGGCTTTGTCGTTTATCTTTACGTATGTGGCCTCTTTCTTGAGCCTCTTTCCATGACAGACCGGACAGATAGTCTTGCCACGGTATCTGGCTAACATAACGCGGTATTGAATCTTGTATTGATTTTTCTCCAGCATATGGAAGAAGTTGTCGATACAGTTTTCATCCGGATTGGTGTTGTTGATGCCTTTGCCACTACCATGCCATAGGAAATCCTTCTCTTTTTCAGTGAGTTGGTAATATGGCGTGAATATTGGAAATCCGTGTTGTTCGGCGTGTAGGATGAAGTCATTCTTCCATTCTTTCATCTTGTCTCCCCTCCAGCACACTACTGCACCGTCAAAGACACTGAGTGCACGGTTGGGTATGACGAGTGATTCGTCGATGCCGATTATTTTACCGAAACCTTCGCATTTGGGACAGGCTCCGAGAGGCGAGTTGAAAGAAAATAGCTGTTCGGAAGGCTCTTCGAATGTGATGCCGTCTGCCTCATAACGGTTACTGAATGAAATGAGAGTTGTTTCCGGAATATCGTAGAAACGTAGCATACAGTTTCCGTTGCCTTCGAAGAATGCTGTCTCTACCGAGTCCAACATACGGTTTACAGTCTCTTTCGAGTTATCGCATGTAAGGCGTGCTATCAATAAATTTACATTTTTCCGGTCTTCGGAGAGGACTTTAAGGCGGCTCTTGTCTTCAAGCAGGTCCTCAATACGAATTATCTCTCCCTTGTAATCGATTCTGGTGAAGCCTTCCTTGAGGTTTGTCTTGAGCTGTTCGGTGAGATTGCGGCCTTCGCGCAACACCATGGGTGCCAGAGTGGTGAAACGAATATCTTTGGGATGACTGAGCATGCAGTGCAAGAGATCTTCTATATCATGTTTCTTAACCAGTTCGCCGCTGATAGGAGAATATGTCTTGCCGATACGGGCAAAAAGCAGTTTCATATAGTCATAAATCTCAGTCGACGTACCTACGGTAGAGCGTGGGTTGCGGTTGCTGACATGCTGCTGTATGGCTATTGTGGGTGGGAGGCCTGTGATTAAGTCGCATTCGGGCTTTTTCATCCTGCCCAAGAACTGGCGTGCGTATGAGGACAATGATTCAACGTATCTTCGTTGGCCTTCGGCGTATAGCGTGTCGAATGCAAGGGATGATTTACCCGAGCCTGAAAGTCCTGTTATTACAATAAACTTATCTCTAGGGATGTCTAATGTAACGCCTTTCAAGTTATTTACCTTGGCATTTTGTATATGAATGCAATTATCCACTTATCGCTTTTTTGAACTTGCGAAGATACTTCAAATGTCAGACTCCTACAAATCGGACGACCTATACTTATGTGGCGTTTTACCGACAATTTTGGTGAATATTCTGATAAAGTAAGATGTATCGCTGTATCCGAGCCTTTCAGCCAAATCCTTAACGGAGATGTCGGTAACAAGCATCTGCATTTGCGCCCATTCTATCTTCTTTTCATTAATGTATTTACAAGGAGTGTTTTTGAGCTCTTTCTTAAAAAGCCTGATGAAATAGTCTTTGCTCATTGAGGCTATATCGGCCAGTTTATCTTCATTAATAGTGGATTCAATGTTGTCATGAACATATTTGATTGCCTTACGAATTCTTGGGTCGATAATGATAACAGGTTTTTTCTCAGGAGTCATGAAACGTGTGAATAACTGTCTGATTATTCCTTCAGTCTCAAAGTTTACAAAGAAATTTGCACTTTTCTTTTTGGCTGTCTTTCTCGATACACCGGTTTTATTTGGCAGTAAATCGTATCTGTTGTCCTTAATCTCTTTGCCCGGATTTATCTCCAACATTCTCTCTATTAATAGTCTGTCCAACGGGATAGCTTCAACTTCCATGTTGAATTGATATGCTTCCAACAGAGAGTGATAACTAAGAGAATCGGCATATACGTGATAATAAAAAAGTTCCAAATTACTGTCGACTACAAAATCAACTTCATTATATGG
>CAZYFO010000090.1:0-5981 GCA_964646955.1 uncultured Bacteroidaceae bacterium
TTACGGACGTGACTGGGACAGCGGCAGTCGTGTAGGCAACAACACCGGCGGTATGTTTTCCGTCTTTAAAAAAATAGATTTGCTATGAGAATCATGTTGGTGGAAAAGAGTAAGACATATTGTTTTTGTCGCAATATTGACTTAAATTTGCGACAAAATATATATAGATATGGAAGATAATTCTATTGAATCAAAGATAGTTAAGGCTATTAAAAAATGCGGAAGGGGTTCTTTCTTTTTCTCGGCTGATTTTGTTCGGTTCGGGGAACAGAAAAGCATCAATAAAGCATTGGAACGCCTATCAAAAGCCGGTATTATAATACGTATCGCACGGGGGCTTTATTATTATCCTAAGGTGGATAAGGCTCTTGGATTGGGGGTGTTGCTGCCATCGTTAGAGGATATAGCAGAATCTATTGCCAAGAGAGATAAGTCCCGTATTGTGCCTACCGGAATATTTGCATTGAATCGTCTTGGGTTTTCTACTCAGGTTCCCATGAATGTGGTTTACCTTACTGATGGATATAAAAGAAAGGTTTCTTTGTCATCAGGAGGAAGTATAGAATTTTGTCATACTTCTCCTAAAAATTTAGCTTTCAATAGTTACTTGGCAATGCTTCTTACATTTGCATTTAAGAGTTTGGGACAGGATCAGATTACTGATGACATACTAAGTAAGACCAAAGAACTGTTGCTCAAAGACGAGACTGTGAAAATGGACTATAAATTGATGCCGGCCTGGGTGTCTTCGATATTCAAATCTCTCTATTCTTAAATGATAGAATTGATGCAAAACGTAGGTCACGACATCTTTATGATTTATTTATTATGATGCAAAAGGGTATTGCGGAAAGGGCTATCCATAATGATGAGTTGTGGATGAGCATAAATCATCATCGATCTACGATTACTAGTATTCAAGGAGTTGATTATACTCCGGATATACGAGATCGGATTCAATTGATTCCACCTGTTGCTTCAATCACAAATTGGTCGAATGATTATAATGAGATGGTTGGTGTGATGATATACAATAATCCTCCACCGTTTGATATCTTGATAGAAGGTATGAGAAAGTTGGAGATTTTATTCAAAAATAGATAGTTGTTCCTTAACAAGATATTAACATATTGAATATTAGTAATCTGGTGCTTATCTCACAATTAAAACAGGCGGTATGGTTTCTGTCTTTAAAACAATAGATTTGCTATGAGAAGATCTGTTTTCCGCTTGCATGCGTGGCAAAAACCGCTATTTCACCCACGCATAAAATACCATTGAATGCGTGCGCGAGCGCGCACCTGCTCCAGGAGCGCTGTGGGGCACATTTGGAGTACTGAGTATTTTTTCCCTTCCCTCATGCGTGGCTGAAAGTGCGTTTTGGACCACGCATAAAATACTATTGAACGCGTGCACGAGCATTCACCCCTCTCAGAACACCTTGTAACCCACATTTGGAGTTCGGAGTATTTTTAGTCATCCGCATGCGTGGCAAAAACAGCTCTAAATGCCACGCATAAAAGTCCAGTCACCGCCTTCCGCTTCCGCCTTCCGCTTCCGCCTCCGCTTTTACGCATGAGTGAGAAACTTTGAGGCAACTCCGGAAAAAACCAAATAGAATAGAGTAGTGAAGCAAGTAAAGTACTAATTTCGCATCAATTAAAATTATTACCTTGAAAGAGATGAAAAACCAAGAAAAACTACCTTTGGATAGTGATAAAGGAGAAATTGTCCTTTATCAGCCTGATTCCTCTATCAGAATTGATGTGAGAATTGAGAACGACACAGTTTGGCTTAATCGACAACAGATTTCGTCGCTTTTTGATCGAGACATTAAAACTATTGGCAAGCATATCAACAATGCTCTTAGAGAAGAATTGGTAGGCATTCCAGTTGTCGCAAAATTTGCGACAACTGCAACAGATGGAAAAATCTATCAAGTAGATTATTATAATATTGAGATGATTACATCAGTGGGTTACCGTGTTAAGAGTCAGCGAGGTGTACAATTTCGTCAGTGGGCGAACAAAGTTTTGAAAGACTACCTTCTGAGAGGTTACGCCATTAACAACCGAATCGATCGCTTAGAGAAGAAAGTCGCCGAGCACGATGAGAAAATTGACTTCTTCATAAAAACGTCACTACCTCCTGTAGAAGGCATTTTCTACGATGGACAGATTTTCGATGCCTTCCATTTTGTGTCAGATCTGATACATTCCGCAAAGCAAAGCATTCGTCTGATTGATAATTTCGTTGACGATAGTGTGCTTACGCTTTTGACTGCTAAACAGAGTTGTGTTGTAGTATCAGTCTATACAAAATCTGTTACCCCTCAATTGAAGCTTGCCGCAGATAAATTCAACGCACAGTATGGCGGCCTAACTCTCGAGCAGTTTGCAATCAGCCATGACCGCTTTCTGATAATTGATGATACGGAGCTGTTCTTAATAGGTGCTTCTCTAAAAGATCTGGGCAAAAAGTGGTTTGCTTTCGCTAAACTCGATGCCGGTCTGATTCCGGACTTATTAAAACGCCTGGAAAGTTGAATGCAAAAGAACCGGCCATTTCACCAAGTATGGCGTTCTGATCCGTAAGCGTCCAATTTAGACGTCTTGTTTCATAGAAGATCCATCGATACATTTGTGCAGTAATTTCTCCACATACAAGATGGTAGGAGCGTCAGCGCTTGAATATTTGAGAATGTTTTTCAAGGCTATACTTGACGGCTGTAGTTTCCTGATTTAGGTTGACTACTTTATTGTCTTAGCCCTAAAGAGAAGTTGACTCGGATTGACTTTATTACTGTTATTGGTTTACTTCAGTTTCTTATTCCTGAGTTTTGAGGTCACATTCTACTTCGATGTGTTCACGAAGGAGATACTGATAAAGGGCACGAACATTGTCCGTTTACAGTAACCGCAAAATTAGTCATTTGAATGGCACAAAAAAAGTCAGCGCATAACCGCAAAAATAGTCAGTAGAATGCCACAAAAATGGTCAAACGCTTGGATAATTGATTATATCGCTGAAAGGATACCGCTCGTAGCGCTCAAATGGGTACCGCTGTAAACGGTAACTACGAGTACAGCATTTTTCGTAACAATACTACAATGAGCTAAAACCGAAAAGCATTAGCCTTTCTTTCAATCTCTGAGGGTGGTATTTTATACTTTGCGGCAATCTTTCTCCATTGGGAAACCGCTTTAGTGATTTCCTTTTTTACTTCTTCAGCACGTTTATCGGATAGTAAATAGTAAGGAGCGGTATTCATAACCAAATCAATATCCAAAGAGTTATCCGCTTCATCAATATTCAGTTTAAGACCTGTTCCTGTTTCGTTCGGATTAATGTCAAATGCCGGAGACAGATTCCAACCGGCCTCGGTATATAGAAATCCATGATTTCGCAAATGGTCATCCGTATTGGAAACGCAAACCGAAAATAGAACCCGTCGAAAAAGTTCTTCCAGATTGCCGGTAACATCCGCACATTCCGACTTTATAAAGCCGACTAAATCCAAATAACTTACACCGCTTTCCGCATCATCTCCGTCTGTTCGCCGCAATAATGTCATAGCCGAAGCATAATGAATTCGTTTATTATCCGCTGTTCTGTCAAAACGTTGTGATAAATAGGTATGATAGGGAGACGCCAACTTTTTTACAAAAGCATTTGGAACCGTAATTTTAGCCTGAATGGCCAATTTATGTACAACCATTTCCCATAAACCTATATCCGAATCATCCTTTTTACTTGGGAATTTCGCAATCCATTGATTTCCGCGTGTGTCAACGACATCTGCTTTAGGGCGTGCCCCTCCCAGCGATGAACCGGGAGCAATCAGTTGATTCATCCATTTCAGAGAGGCTTCATCTAATTCGTCAGCATTTTTTTCATATTGTTCAACTGCATATCCAATATCTCTCAATGAAGTCCAAGGTGGAGCTGCCAGCCGTTGGTCATTACTCATAAATTCACCCTGTTCGGTTTCTTTGAAACGCAATCCACCCATACGGTGGCTATCATGTACCCCCAATAGGAAATCAATTTCGAATAAAGTACGTGGTTCTGTTTTTTCAATTTTTGACAAGAGAACTTCCCTGCGCTTCATCAATAACTGCCCCCATCGGTCAGGTGATGAATCTTTGAAAATACCGAAAATATCATTCGAAGCAGCATAATGCAGCCCCGAGAAAAGAGGCAGCTCAGGGTCAATAGAGATGCCGGTTTTTATCCATTCATTCTCATATTCAAAAGAATACACAGCTTTACCCCGAAGAGAGGTAAAATGTAACTTTCCTATCAATTCAGGCGTACCGAGCATATACCAATCAGCATACACCAATATTTCTTTTTCTTTATTCTGCTTCATAACGAACTATTCAAATTCCGGTTTTTCAGAATTGCCTTTATCTATAACATGATCAATAGCCGATGGTGTCATTTTCTTTTTCGGGGCTCTCTTTTTCACGATCAATCCAGCATCCTGAATTTGTCTGCCTATAGGATCTTTATCTGCTATCAACAGCAAATCATCTTCAAGGCGTAAAACAGATAACACCTGCAAATAACTTCCCAATGAAACGGAAGGGGAGCCATCTTCAATATTGTTTAACGTAGATGTGGCAATACCGGCACGTTCAGCCATGGAATGCATTGATAATTTCCGACGTAAACGGGCTAACTTAATATTCTCTCCCAGCGTGGAAAGCACATTCTTCTGTTTTTGAGTGTAATTTGTCCCTTTTGATTTCATAACAACCGATATTTCAGCACAAAAATAGGTATTTATATTGAAATTCCACACATTATAATGAATTTATTTTCCCGACTACACAAAAAAACAGTATTCCTGACATTGGTGTAATCAGCAAATATAAAACCAACTATTTTTCGCATTGCTAAATAATCTGTATTTCGCAAAGCAAAACCTTTTGCCATCAACCATAGGCTTGAAGCACTAAGAAATCATAAAACTTTACTGACAAAAATGTTGAAACTATGCCTGGAAAGTATGGAAGATGCTTATCTTTGTCGTAGACGTCTAAATTGGACGGTTACATGAATACTGAATCTCAAAATATAGAATATAAAGAATCGTGGCGTGACGAGTATGAAGTGACCCCAAAAAGTTGGACACAAAATAAGATTCTCGGCATTAGAAAATATGACCATTGATGAATTTTGGGGAAAGTACCGGATTAATAAGAGCTGGCTGTTCACCCTTTCTTACGGACGTGACTGGGACAGCGGCAGTCGTGTAGGCAACAACACCGGCGGTATGTTTTCCGTCTTTTACGGCTTCTCCCGCCACCTGCTACAGGTAGAGAACCACTCCGGCGGCGGCTCCTATTGGGGCAACACCACCGATACAGGTGACAGCCTGACCTTCTGCTGCTGGTACATTTGTTGCTCTCGAAAAAGTAGACACTTAAGGGTAGAAAAAAAACGATGAAGATGTGTAACTTTGTATACGATGATGTTGATTCCGGAAGGAAGGGCGTAGCCCTGACTGTAGGAATCAACATCATCGGCAGCCGCAACATCATCGGGCATTTCTACCAGAAAGGAGTCAACATTATGGGCAAACATTACAATCCTCTTGAAAAAGAGTTTCTGATCCGCAACTACAGGAGTAATACGCGGATCAAGGTTGGCGATTTCTGCGATGCGAACAATGTCTCTGACAGCGCATTCAAGAAATGGCTCAAACAGTACGAAGAAGGCGGTCTGGAAGGGCTGGCCAGAGCGGATGCAGAAATCAGGGAGGTTCTTCCTGAAGGCATTGACAGGACGGAGGAATCCTACAAACGTGAAATTCTGAAACTCCGCATAGAGAACGAAAGACTAAAAAAAAACTATACAGTACGGACGAACGAAGCTGGGGAACAGGAGTTTGTTCGCTTAAAAGCGAAGAATTCGACATAATCAGTACATCGAGATGAAAAAGACGACAGACAATAGTCCTGACAAAAGTCTTA
>CAZYFO010000091.1:0-5979 GCA_964646955.1 uncultured Bacteroidaceae bacterium
AGTGCTTCAAAACCTACACCGAAGAAAATCTGCGTTACAGCCAAAACGCACCGCTCAGATTTTCTTCGGTGTAGGTTTTATAGACTCCTTCTGAGAGTGCTTCTTCATCACAATAACCGGTCCATACTTGTTGGCCTTTTTCACCATGGATAATGGCTGTGCCTGTATCTTGGCAAAGTGGGAGTTTTCCTTTTGCAGATACTTCGGCATTTCGCAGGAATGTGATTGCTACATATTTATCGTTATCACTAGCTTCCGGATCTCTCAATATCTTTGCGACCTGAAGATTGTGTGAACGACGCAGTAAAAAAGAGACATCGCGGAAAGCCGCGTTTGCCATCTTGGTAAGACCCTCTTTTTGGATTTTCAGAATCGGTTTACCTTCAAACTCGCTTACGCTGACGTAGTCTTTTGTAAGCAGATAATACTCTGTTTTGTCTTCACCTAATTGAAACATAGGTGCATACTTGAATTTATCCATATTAATATCTGTTGTATTGAATTTTATTCTTGTTGATCGGGCATATCGGGGTAAAGAAAATCATTATATGGGTATTTTTGTACGTGGAGCTGTTTTACTTTTTCATATAATACTTTCTTAAAAGAATCTATATTGGTCTTTTCTGTAGCGGAGACAAAGAAAGCCTCATCGCCCAGTTTTCCCATCCAGGTACGCATAAGCTCGTTTATTGTCACATTTTCTTTTGACATTGGAGTCAGATCATCCTCTTCTTTTGTTACCCAGGAGTAGGCATCTATTTTATTAAACAGAATCATACACGGTTTGTCGCCGGCACCTATATCTGACAGCGTGCTGCTAACAACCTTCATCTGGTCTTCAAAGTCAGGGTGGGAGATATCGACAACATGAATCAATAAATCCGCTTCACGTACTTCATCAAGAGTCGATTTGAAAGATTCGATGAGGTCTGTCGGCAATTTGCGTATAAAACCTACGGTATCAGACAACAGAAAGGGCAGATTCTCTATTATGACTTTTCTTACTGTTGTGTCTAATGTGGCGAATAGTTTATTCTCGGCGAACACGGTACTCTTTGAGATTAGATTCATCAGTGTGGATTTGCCTACGTTGGTATATCCAACAAGAGCAACTCTAATTAGCCTGCCTCTGTTTTTTCTCATTGTTGATTTCTGTCTATCTATATCAGCTAATTGTTGTTTTAGCCAAGATATTCGCTGAGTGATGATACGTTTATCCATCTCAAGCTGTGTCTCACCCGGGCCGCGTAGTCCTACAGAACCGCCTTTGCCTCCTGCTCCTCCCGAACCTCCGGCCTGACGTTCCAGGTGCGTCCACATACGTTGTAGACGCGGCAAAAGATATTTGTATTGTGCCAACTCAACTTGAGTCTTGGCATGTGCGGTTTGTGCTCTCATTGCGAAGATATCCAGAATCATTGAGGTTCTGTCTAAGACCTTTACATTAAGAGTCTTTTCGATGGTTGATATCTGTTTCGCAGTAAGCTCATCATCGAAGATGGCCATGCCTACTTCGTTTTCAATATCTGCCATGCGGTCAATATATTCTCTGATTTCCTCAAGTTTACCTTTTCCTACATAAGATGTAGAATTGGCGGCGTCAACCTTTTGAGTGAAACGTCTCATAACCCTTACTCCGGCTGTTTTCGCGAGGAATTCCAGCTCATCCAAATATTCATCCGTTTTACGTTCATCCTGCTGGCGCGTGATAATACCTACGAGTATAGCGGTTTCGGCATGGTTTTCTGATGTAATAAATTCGTCTTTCATTAATTCTCTTCGGTCTTTTGATAAATGTCCTTTTTACTTTTTTCCTCTCTTCCGCCTACAATTATTACAATCTCACCTTTTGGTTCTTTTATTGTATAATGTTCGGCGAGTTCCGATACTGTACCTCTGACACACTCTTCATGGATTTTTGATATTTCTCTGCAAACTGCAGCAGGTCTGTCAGCTCCAAAGTATTCCGCAAACTGAGTCAGAGTCTTTACTAAACGGAAAGGAGATTCATAGAAAATCATAGTACGTGTCTCTTCATTTAGTGATATCAATTTTGTAGAACGTCCCTTCTTCTGAGGTAGGAATCCTTCAAAACAGAATCTGTCACACGGAAGTCCGGAATCAACCAATGCCGGAACAAATGCTGTGGCTCCGGGCAGACACTCTACAATAATATCCCGTGATACACATTCTCTTACAAGCATAAAACCCGGATCCGATATCCCCGGAGTACCGGCATCGCTTATCAGTGCCATGTTCTCACCTCCAATGATACGCTCTGCAAGTTTTGATACTGTCTCGTGTTCATTGAATTTATGATGTGATTGCAGTGGACGTTTTATCTCATAATGATTAAGCAGAATACTACTGGTCCTAGTGTCTTCTGCAAGAATCAAGTCCACCTCTTTCAGGACACGCAGTGCCCTTAGTGTTATATCTTCCAAATTTCCAACCGGTGTTGGCACCAAGTATAATTTTCCTGCCATTATCAGAACTCAAATCGTTAAACGATAAAATGAGAACATATTCTCAGTGAACAAAAGTAGATAAAAATCGGATTCAATCTGCGTAGTTGGCGGTAATTGTACTATATTTGACACTCATAATATTAGTATCGTAATGAAGAAGAAATTAAGATATTGGAATTTGGTTTTTGTAGTGTTGTTTTTCATGGCATGTGCAGTTTTCTATCTTGTTGCCGTTCCATATCAGATTGGTTTCAAGGAGCAGATAAGTATTTTCCTTCCACAAGCTGAACATCTTGCCCGATATTTTTCTAAGCCTGCATTTCTGGCGGGCATATTGGGTGATTTTTTGACCATGTTTTATTTCTCTAATGCAATGGGCGCTGTAATTAGCGTACTTCTGCTCATTGTTCTGTGGCTGGGTTTGGACAAGTCCTTGAAGAGATTAGGTGCAGGAGAGGAATCAAAATTATTGGCTTTAATACCGGTTGCCGTAGAATCGGCTTTTATTGTTTATTTGAATTATCCAATTTCTGCAACCGTAGGATATATTGTTGTAATTTGGGCTTTTGTGCTGTTTTCAAAAATCAATAACGGCCTGGTATTTAATATTGTTCTTGGGTTGGCCGTTCCTGCTCTCTATTATGTTGCAGGAGGTTACGTATTGGTGGCTCTTGTCTTTTTCTGTTTTCATGAAAGGGGTAGAGGTGTATTGAGATATTGTATTGCAATATCTGATGTCTTGATTATCCTCTTAATGGGAAGGCTATTCAATATGACGGTTCTGCAGTCCCTACTTTATCCTATTCAATTAGGGTATATCCTCCCTGCTACATATCTGTTTGTGCTGCCGATTTGTTCTGCTCTGATAACACTGACATTATCCAAACTAACAATTAAATTGTCAGTTAAGAATATTATCGGTGCAATTCCGGCTCTGTTATCAATTGGAATCTCTCAGTATTTTTCCTATAACAAACAGCTGGAATATTCGGTAGAGTTAGGTACCCACGCTTACAAACAAGAATGGAAACAGCTAAAGGAACTATCCTTAGACAATCCTGAAAACAATAAATACGGTGTATACTATAGAAATCTATCATTTGCCCGTGAAGGAAAACTTGCCGCAGAGTTATTGAACTATCCGCAGTTTACATACGAAGGATTGTTTATGAACATTGTTCAGGGAGCAAGCTATCTTGAGATATTTTATTACATAGATCAGTTATTATTAGTGGGCGATATATCTCAGGCTACGGACTGTGCACTTCTCGGTCAGACTGTCATGCCTGGCAATTATTCAACCCGAATGTTGAGAAAGCTATCCGAGATATCAATGGCGGCAGGTGATTATAACGTTGCGAAAAAATATCTGAATCTTCTTAAGAGCTCCCCCTATCATAAGAGATGGGCTATGGAAATGGAGCATTGTATTGAGATTGACAGTATTCCCGATAATCTGTTAACTATTAGAAAATCCTCGGCGTTAAGGGATGTGCTGTTCGAACAGAATAATTGGGAAGAGTCTCTTAGAGTTATTTCCGATAATAATCCGCAAAATATAATGTCCGTGGATTATATGCTTTGTGCCTATCTTTTGGGAAAGAATTTCAATACTTTCAATGGATTGTATGACAAGTATTATTTGAATAGATTAGACAGAGTAATTCCAGTTCCAAAGATATACCAAGAGGCTCTATTGACCACATCTGACAGCCAGGAGAGTTTTGAATCCAATGTGGAAAAATATCAGATCTCTTCGGATGTAGCTAATCGTTTTTTACAATTTATGGATGATCAGGTTGCCGCAAACGGTAATATTCGTGCTTTGAGACAGTACTCAGGTACATATTGGTTCTATCTCATGTCCACCATTATTAAACAATCCGAGAATGAATAAGTTAATATATATCACAATATCAGTTCTTACTACAGTTCTTGTTTTATCGTGTAGTCCAAATAGTTCGGAAGAATCTTCAGAGGCAAAAATGTTTCCCGATTATGACGAGATAACCATACCGTATAATATTGCCCCACTTAATTTTAAGGTTGAAGGAGCTAAGAGTATTAATGTAAAGATTAAAGGTGATTCAGAGTACTCTTTCCGTTTTAGAGGTTCTATCGCTAAGTTCGGAGTCGGAAAATGGCATAGAATGTTGGAGAGAGAAAAAGGTAATATCCTCTCTGTAAGTGTCACCTCAAAAAGAGGTAATGAATACTCACGAACACTGAAGTGGCAGGTATCAGAAGATGCGATAGACAAATATTTGAGTTATCGCCTTATTGAACCGGCTTATGAAGTTTGGAATGAGATTCAGATAGCGCAACGCGATATGGAGAATTTCAATTCTCGTTTGATTGCTGATAATAACAATTCAGAAAAAAGTTGTATCAATTGTCATACATCAAATAAGAACGGTACCTCTTTTATGCATGTGCGAGGTGGGAAAGGAGGAACAATACTGAACCGTGACGGAAGAATCACAAAGCTCAATACCAAGACCGACAGTACAATGGGAAGTGCCGTTTATGGCGATATCTCAACTGATGGCCGGTATGGGGTTTTTACTGCTGCAAATATAAAGTTTGCAATACATTCACATCGCAGTAAGAGGATGGAGGTTTATGATTCTGCAAGTGATTTGATTGTGATAGATCTGGATAGCCTGACTGTCACTGACGGCTCGACCATTAAAGGAGACGAATTCCAGGAAACATTTCCATGTTTTTCAGCAGATGGGAAGACCATTTTCTTCTGTCGTGCAAGACATCTAGAGCAGCCGGACAGCACACAAGCAATGATGTATGATGTCTCTGCAGTATCTTTTGATCCTCAGACAGGCAGGGTGGGTGATAAAATTTATACCGTATTGAGTAGTCAACGTCACAATGCCTCATTCAGTCATTTGAAGTGCTCTCCGGACGGTAAATTCCTTATTGTAACAGCTGCCGCTTACGGTACATTTCCGGTTTGGCATGAAGAGAGTGAATTGTGGCTTATTAATCTCAGAACCGGTGCTGTCGATATTATGAGTTCGGCCAATGACAGGTTCGCGGATACTTATCACAGTTGGAGCAGTAATAGCCGTTGGGTGGTGTTTGCCTCCAAGCGTGATGATAAGATTTATGGACGTCCATATTTAGTACATATTGATGAAGAAGGAAACGTAGGAAAGGCTTTCCTGCTTCCGCAACGTAACCCGGATTATTACAATCTTACGCTGAAATCTTTTAATCTGCCGGAGCTATATACACAGCCGGAGATTTATAATGCCCGTGATGTAGCAGACATTTACAATGATTCGGAAATTCAGTCAGTGACTTATAAGAGTAATTACAAATGATTGCATTCGCGTTAATCCTTGTAAAAAATCGGTGAAAATGTTTGCAGATAACTCAAAACGGCCTATCTTTGCACCCGCTTAACGGCACTAAAGGTAGATCCGCTAGCTCAGCAGGTAGAGCACATCCCTTTTAAGGATGGGGTCTCGGGTTCGAGCCCCGAGCGGATCAC
>CAZYFO010000092.1:0-5960 GCA_964646955.1 uncultured Bacteroidaceae bacterium
ACCAACCCTTTCCCTGCCCGGGAGGGACTCGGGACGAACAAAAAATCAGATAACACGTAGTACGCTAACGCATACTACTCTTTTCTTTAATATGTAGGTGGATGTATGACTGAAGTCATCCCTCCACCTACATATTAAAGAAAAGAGCACCCCCTTCGGGAATGCCCTGTTCTCAGATTTTTTGTTTGTGGAGCTGGAGGGAGTCGAACCCTCGTCCAAACGAGGAAACCATACGCTTTCTACAAGCTTATCTTCGTTTAAATTTTCGTGGCATGACAAGACCGAAGACACCGCATCAGACCCTTATCCTCTAAATTTCATGAGTGGAGCGAGGCCTCCATTCACTATTCCCGATTTAACTGCACCACTGAACCGACGAGCTTCGGAACAAGAGCTTTCGAGTGATGTCTCGTCTCAGCACCTAGTACCGAGATTAAGCAGATCTACTATACTTCGATCAAGCAGCAAGAGCAAAATTATTTTCGCCAGATAAATTCTTGACCATCGTTTTATAGTGCTGACAGACCGCGCACTGCTTGCTTACGTACCATCTCTGCCCGCTGTCAAAACCAGACAGCCCCAAACTGATACATTTCGTTTCCAATGTGCAAAGTTAGTGCAAGTTGAGAGCAAAACAAAAAATAAAGCCTGATTTATTTTTTTGCTTTGCCGAAATGCCGCCTAACTTCGACGCTAGTCAAAGTTAGGCCAAGTCATTTCCTCCCTCTCAGAAGCCATTGAATTTCAGCCAGCGGTACATGCTCTCGCGCCAGGTGCCACTGGTGTTGCCTACGTCATCAGGACCGAAAGGACCCTGGCCGTCATCGTATATGTGCATCTCGGCATTTCCGCCGCCACTCTTCCAATCGAAGAAAAGAGACACCAGGCCGGCAGCTACGTTTTGATGATTTGCACGTGTAGCAATAAACAGTTTAGGAGCATTCTGCGGTACTGTGACATCTATCAGCGACGGTCCGTAAATAGTCGCCATGAAGGCAGGACGATGGGCGGCATCGGCCCTGACAGTAGCACCCAGTCCCACTCCGCCACCGGCTGAGAAACCCAGGTAACCTATTTTATTGGTATCGATATTCCAGGCCGAAGCATTCTCTCTGACAATTTCCATGGCACGCAGAGCATCGCCGATAGAGTTGTTTATCGCTGCAACTGAAGACTCGGAGTTGTCCGGATTGGCATTGGATTTCTCTACCTTGCTGAACTCTGTTATCGTGGCACTGAGACGTCTTGCAGGCTGCTGTCCACCGGCTTGTGGTGCCGCACCCGGCGCAGGTCTGCCCCCTGCTCTGGTACGATATTTCAGACCAATGGCGGCAATGCCTCTCTCATTGAGCCATTTCGCCATATTGATGACATCCGTTCCCCACGAATGTGACATCAGCCCACCTCCAGAACAGAGTATCACTGCTGTACCGGTAGCCTTATCCTTTGACGGCAGAAACACGGTTATGCTGGGTTCTACAACACCAGAAATCGTAGTTATCTCACCGGCTTGATTATAATTGATCTTCTCGTTGTTCTGAACACCCTCACTGCCTGGAGCCACACCCTCATAAAGTCGTATCACCTGCTGACCGAATACACTCGAAAACGCCAAACAAAGAACAATCAGCGCCTGTAATCTCATTTGTATCATATATCTGTTATTTTAATTTATCAACACACCTTCACTACATCCACACGGCTGCGGGTATTGTCTATACGGTTCACCTGAATCTGAGCCTTTATGCTTTCACGCAGGCTGTCCATATGACTGATGATACCAACTTTGCGACCGCCTATCTGCTGCAATCTCATCAATGTATCCATCACCACGCTGAGCACTTCGCTACTCAAAGTGCCGAAGCCCTCATCTATGAACAATGTATCTACCGAGAAGCTGCTACGGTTAAGTGATGCCAATCCCAAAGCCAATGAAAGAGAGACCAGAAAGCTCTCACCGCCCGACAGATTACTACTGCCGGAGTGAGCATTCTGATACGAGTCATGAATCAAAATAGTAAGCGAACCGGGCTGACATTCCAGCCTATAACGGTCAGAAAGTTGCGCCAAATACCGGTTGGCATGTTTAAGTAGAATATTGAGCACATAACTTTGCGCTACCTTCCTGAATTCTTCACCATTGCTCCCTCCGAATAGACGTTTGAGTTTTTCCCAAAGCTGCCATTCGTCATACAATTTATTTATTTCCAGCTGTTTATCTTTTAGCGATTTTATCTTCTTATTATCCACCTCAATAAGCGTTTTCAGGCTACCAATATCACGGTTTGATGCCTGAAGGACCTCTTCAAATGCCTTGATTTTGTCTTCAAGGACTGCAGAAGAGATTTCATCATCAACAAAGACCGGCTTCTTGGACTCCAATTCTTTTAGTTCTTTTTCACCTTTGGCAATCAGCTCACGTTGAAGGTTAAAATCGTTACGTAAATCCGAAATATACTTCTCATCTGTAGCCGCATCCTTATATTTAGCTAGCTCGTACAGACGGGACTTATCAATATCGGAATGCTGTGCAAAAAACTCATTAATGATTTTGCTATTCCGTTTTACTTCTCTACCGTTATTCTCTAACTGCTGAAAGAGTGAACTGTCATCAGATAGTAATTCGTTACAGAAACTTGACAGATCCGCTATTGGCTCTTCCACATCAGGCAATAGTATGAATCGCTCAGGAAATTTAGCCAAAATACCTTGCATACACCTGATAGCGGTATCAATATTCATTGTAAGCATCTGAGATTCCTTCTCCAATGCCAGCTTCCTTTCATTTAGTCTCTTCAGTTCACTGGCCTCATCTTCAATCTTTGAGATAAAAGCCTCAGGGTCACTATCCCATTCAGCTTGCCATACCTGAGAATCCCAAAGAATCATACCTGAAGCAGTACTGAACCCATCATCAGCATTTTTCCTAGCCGATTTAATAACAGCCTCCAAATTCTTTATCTCAGACTTATGAGCATCAAAATCTGACGAGGCTTTATTTATATTCTGTTGTGCCAGCGTCACAGATTTGTGTTGATTCTCAATATCATCATTCTTACGGGAAATCTGATTTCGCATCTCTTCCACGGCATTCAAACTCTTCTTTAATTGCTCTAACTTATTGCCACTATCAAACTGTATAGCAATAAGTTGTTGCATTACATTATCATTATTCCACGCAATACCGGATTTGACACATGATGACATGGCCAGCTCCATCTTTTCCTCTCTTTTAGACTCATTATTCTTACGAATATTTTCTATACGCGACAATAAATCACATTTCGACTTTAATGTACTAATAAGATCATTATACTTGCTTTCAGCCTCATCCAATTCAGCCTTCTTAGCTTGACAAGCCTCCTTGATTGGCGCGAAAATGGACTTGAAGGCATCATCGGACAGGATCTTATCTATTCGAGATCCGCATACAGGACAGTCATCTCCCGACTTCAGACTATGCCTCAGTTCCTCTACCGCCTGATTTCCGGCCAAACTCACCTTTTGAAGACTCTCCTGAAGAGCATCATAATCTCTTTTCAGACTATTCTTAGCCGATTCCAACTGTGATGCCTCAACCTCCAGGCTTTTAACAGCCACAAATATCCCCTTTTCCTCCTCTTTGTCGCGTTTTATATCCTTTTCAATATCAGACAAAGCCCTAACGTCTGAAATAGCGTTAGAGATAAGAATTAGCGTCTGATTTTGCTCATTGTATTCTTCCGTGATTTTGGCTGGAGACATAGCCTCCAGTTCTAAAGTCAGATTTTTCAGTTCTTCACGCTTTTTATCCAACTCCAGATTGAGAGCTTTAAGAACATCCTCCCTATCCTTGACAACCTTCTCTAATTGTGGTATAAGTAGCTCTTGCGCCTTCTTTTTCAGATCATTTTCGTTAATCTGTGCAATGAAAGTTAGAACGTCACGAAGTTTGGTGACCAATACTTCGGCCTGCCCCAACATAGGAGCTATCTTTTGCTTTGAGTCAATCAATTTCTGCACCTCAAGCATCTGTTCATCATTACTGCGTTGCTGACCTAAATAATAGTCTTTCGCACCGACAAGTCTGACAAAACGGTTACTGTTTTCAGTTGCTCGTTCTTCAAGCTTTAGTCTATCTTTTACTGTTATAGTAATATCATTCAATACATTACGCGCGTCAGACGATGTTTTCCAATCAGCCAACATCCTTTCCTTAATACGGAAATCATCAGAAGAGATGGTTTTGCCTGCTTCATCATATTTCATGCGATAATCCGACAGTGACTCTTCAATTCGCTTCAAGTTCTGCAACCAATCAAACCGGCTTTTTTCAGCAGCCATATCTGCTTTTGCCTTTTCTATGGTCTGCTCTAATTTTGCGATCTCCGACTCTATTTCCGCCTTACGTTCATCAGTGAGCATCTCAACCGCCCCTATCTCAGCCTGCAAATTATCATGCTTAGTTTTTCGGGCTACAGTCAGGTCGTATATTCTCTTGCCAATCCTGGAATAAACATCATTGCCGGTCAGCTTCTCCAGAATGGCCGATTTATCCTTCTCATCACTCTTCAGGAACTGGGTGAACTCTCCCTGAGCCAGCATGGTGGTACGACAGAACTGTTCGAAATCCAATCCTACCAGCTCCTGTATCTTCAGGCCAACCTCAGTAACCGTATTGTAGGTCTTACCGTCAGCAACAGATAGCAGAGATCTCTTGACAGCCTGCATGGCACCGGTTACCTTCTTTCGGGCGCGTTGAACACTCCATGTGGCCACGTACTCATTACCGTCATTACCGGTAAAAGAGAGTTCTGCCATAGCCTCGGCGGTATTTCGACGCATTAACTGACTCACATCCCTGATACTCACGCTTTTTGTATCTTCACCCTGAGAAGCAAAATACTTCTCATTCTTAGACTGATTATATCGGGGAGTATTGTTATATAGGGCCAGGCATATAGCATCCAGAATAGTAGTCTTTCCGGCGCCTGTAGGTCCGCATATCAGAAACAGAGGCTCATCTGCCAGGATTCCTTGTGAGAAATCGACCTCGGCATTCTCTATAGAAGCCAGGTTCATTATTGTCAGTCTGTTCAGTCTCATTCTTGTACCTCCTCTTCTATTGATTTCAAGGCTACAGAGAATATTTCCGATAGCTCTTCAGGCATAGGCTCACCAAACTTGTCTGAATAGTACTGATGTGCCACCTCAAGCGGAGACAGCGCATTCATCTCATCAAGGGTCAGATCTGCATACGCACTGCGCTCTGTCTGTTGTAGTTCGGCGGTTCTCTTTATTGTACAATATCTGATACAGTAACCTTCAAATGCTTGGGAGACACGCTCAGCTGCATCTGTAGGCAAATCACCGGACACATTCAGTCTCAGATACCCCGGCTCCTCTTTCGTCAGATGCCCCAAAGCATACTGCAAGGCCTCCTCAAAAGGCATTGGATCACGCGGCACGGTAAGAAGCGGACGAATATTTCTAATCTCACGCAACTCAATCACAGGCTTTTCGCCTGCATCTACTGAGACTATCGAGACAGAATGGGTATAGCGTTCATCGAAATCCACCTGCACGGGAGAACCTGAATAACGAGCCTTTTCGGCTAATGTCTGCGGCATGTGTATATGCCCCAGCGCCAGATAGTCATACCCATCGCCGAAATCTTCCAGAGGCATACTGTCCAATCCACCTGCAGTGAAGTTGTGTCCCTCAGTATTACTCCCTGAAACAGTGAGATGTGCCATCAAAACTACCGGCAGGTGTCCTGTATTACGTTCGGACAGCTGCGATAGAAGATACCTGAAAAACTCTCTCTGTCTCTCCTCGCGTGAGACAGTATCCGATACGATAGGAAAGTTATACGGATGAGAGTACGGAACGGCTGCCACGTACCCTTTAAGTCCGCCTTCGGCATCGCATATCTCTATGATATTCTTTTCAATAGATAGCTTATCTTCAACCTTTTCAAA
>CAZYFO010000093.1:0-5842 GCA_964646955.1 uncultured Bacteroidaceae bacterium
GCCGGGACGTTTTACAGAAAGATTCTCTTCTGATAAAATCTCTCCTTTTTTTATAGGAACTGCTGCAACGATGCTCTTCCGGGCTACAGCGATATTTTTAGCCTCAGAGGCAGATACGCGTTTCACACCATCTCCAATGGCTTTTTCTATATTACGAATGGATTTCACCATAGCTTTTAATTCACAAGGCTCCAGCGACACGATATGATCCGGGCCAGGCAAAGTCCTATCCAGTGTAAAATGTTTTTCTACGATTGTCGCGCCAAGAGCAACCGCTGCAATGGGAACCTCAACACCTTGGGTATGGTCAGAATAACCTACTGCCACTCCGTATTGGGATTTTATTGTCAGCATGGCACTAAGGTTCACATCCTCCATCGGTGTAGGATATTCCGTATTGCAATGCAGTATACTTATTTGCTCTTTCTTAACTCCATATTGTAGCAGAACTCTAACAGCGTTCTGAATATCATCGTCTGTGCACATCCCTGTAGAAAGTATGACCGGTTGATGCTTTTGGGCTATCTCCCTAATATAAGGAAAGTTGGTTATCTCACCGGAAGGAATCTTCCACAAGCCCAAATCCAAAGAAGCCAAATAATCGATGCTATCCAAATCGAAAGCAGTAGATAAAAACTTAATCTTCTTTTCTTTGCAATAACGAATAAGTTCTTCATGAGAAGCTTCACTCAACTCTAAACGTTTTAGCATTTGATATTGACTGTCTTCACTCTCCGAGCCGATATTCCTTTTTTGATATTCAGCCTGTTTTGCAGACTTAGAAACAAGATTCTCCGTCTTGAAAGTTTGAAACTTGATATAATCAGCCTCTGCCTCTGCGGCTGCATCCACTAACTGCTTGGCCATGGCCAAAGAGCCGTTATGGTTGACTCCTGCTTCAGCAATAATTAGGGTATGTTTCATAAGGCAATCTTAAGAATTGCCGGATTTCCGGCATAAACACCTTTTTTGACAATATCTTTTCTTACTAATGATCCTGCAGCTATCAAGCATCCATCAGTAATTGATGTCCCATTAACCATAACAGATTGACTACCCAAGAAGGTCGCCGCTCCCACTTTACATTCACCATTTACTATGGCTCCTGTGGAAATATGACAATAATCCCCAACTATAGCATCATGCTCGATATTAGCAAATGTATTGATAATGCAACCCTTACCAATATGCGCACAAGCATTGACCGAAGTCTGATGCATAATAACAGTACCAGCCTCTATCGTAGCATGAGCAGAAACATGAGCGGTGGATGCTATGACGATAGCCAATTTTCCACCTGCTTTTTCTATCATTTCATGTAGTAGGATTCGACGTGTGGGATCCTTAATAAATCCCATTGTAACTATAAAGTCACATTCCTCAACGTATTGAGGGATCTCATCATCAGTTCCAATGACCGAATAACCCAATACATTATTCCCTAAGTACTGTGGCAGGTCCAGAATACCCTTTATGGAATACCCAGCACTTTCAGCGCAGTCAATTACAGATTTACAATGGCCTCCGCCCCCTACTAATATTAAACTACGTAATGTCATATAATTATATTCTTACACTGCTAGGAATATTCACGACCCTATCGGTAAACCATTGAGTTTGCTCCAGATCATCAGTCTCACAGCCTTTGAACATATCAAGGCGGTTCATCAATTCCCAGATTGGACGAGTCATTACTCCATGGTCGTTTGTATACTCAAGAAATTCCAATTGGGAAGTTTTATCATTTAAGATAACAACATTCAACCAATAATTGGAAAAACTCTTCTCGGGCTCGGTGAAAAAGGTGATATCCTCGATACCCTTAAAGAACTCGGCATAATCCTTTGCCACTTGGCGTTTGCTAGCTACAAACTTATCGAGATTCTCCAACTGAGCACATCCTAATGCAGCATTAATATTAGGCATACGGTAGTTATAACCAATATAGTCATGCTTGAACTCCCAACGATGGGGAATTTTGGCTTGGGTAGTGAGATGCTTTGCCAACTTGCCTAATTCCTCGTCCTGAAAGAGCATCATACCTCCGCCACCGGTAGTGATGGTTTTATTACCATTGAAACTTAATGCTCCTATCTTTCCAAAAGTACCGGTATGTTGGCCATTGTAACGGCTTCCAACACTTTCTGCAGCATCCTCAACCAGTTCAATGTGGTATTCATCGCATACTTGAGCCAACTCTTCTATCCGAACAGGGTGACCAAAGGTATGCATCGGAACACAGGCCTTCACGCGACGACCGGAGTGTTTATTGAAACACTGTCCGCCTTTTTGCTCCGTGTTCTTAAACAACCATTTTTTTACTGCATCCGGTGATAAACCCATAGTAGATTTATCCACATCAATAAACACAGGATGAGCTCCAATGTAACTGATTGCATTGCAAGTAGCAATAAAAGTGAGAGCTTGTGAAATAACTTCATCATCTCGCTCCACCCCCGCTAGCATTAGGGACATGTGAAGAGCATTCGTTCCGCTAACGCAGACAACAGCCTTCTTTGCTCCAGTATAAAGTGCTATCTCATCCTCAAAACGATCAACAAAATTACCAACACTACTGACAAAGGTAGTGTCAATACACTCTTCCAAATATTTTTTTTCGTTTCCAATAAACTTAGGGACACTCAATGGAATGTTTCCATCTGTGCCATAAAGTTCATGTACGAAACTGACTATTTTCTTAAGATCTCTCATTTTTGTGATTACATTTTTTGATCCAGGTTCTTACCTGTCTCTTCATGCTCAAAGTTGGGAATGAATCTTTTGACGGCAGCTACCACCTCTTCTTTAGTAAAATTCTCTTTAGCAAAGATAGCCTCTATCTCGTGGTAGAAAGCATCTATCTCCTCTAGTGGACGTTTCTTAACATCTTCAATCACACCCAAGCTATTGAAACGGTTCATGTTCAGTTTTTCACCCGGCACATAAAATTCTTCGTAAGCTTTTTCTCCAGTTGTATCACTCTTAAAATATACCACCGGATAGACAGAACTGTCAAAATCCATACCTTGAGCAAACTCTTTGGCCTCTTCTTCAGTGGCAAACTCCTTTTTTTGACGACCAATAGCTTTCAAAAACTGATCACAGATGAAAGAAAAAGTCAGCATCTGTTTTTGTCCCAATTTAGGAAAAAAGATCTCTCCATTCTTACCTAATATGCAAGCAAGCAAACATATTTGACCGCTCTCCTCAGGTGAGACAAAATATCTCTTCACATCATTAGGAGCAGCCAATGGCTGTTTCTTAATTACACGTTCAATCCACCCCGAAGGCAATGAGCCATTAGAAAATGCCACATTAGCAAAACGTGCCGTGGTGACATTGAACTTAGTGGTATAAGCCATAATCATGTCCTCCATAATACGTTTGCTGGCACCCATAATATTCACCGGGTTCGCGGCCTTGTCAGTTGAAACGCAGAAGAAATGTTTCGGAGGATAAACAGTCAAAAGATCCAGCAGAAGCTTTGCCTTGATGTCATTATTTTCTATTAGGGCTTGCACTGAATAACGATCTTTCTCACTTCTAACATGCTTATGTGCAGAAAAATTCGCTACAATATCGAAACCTCTATTCTCTACAAATATCCTCTCAAATATAGGATCAGCATAATTTAAAGTATAAGCACGATAATCATCAGGAACAAACAGGCCGTATGTTGAACGCAAATCCCGTGTCAACTCAGCTAACCCATTCTCATTAATATCAATAACCACCAAAGATCTCGGCTTGAATTTCAATAATGCTTTGATAAACTGAGAACCAATAGAACCTGCCCCTCCAATAACGCAAACTCTCTTATTCTCAATCTCGACGGAAAGAATATCTCTATTCGCGTCAATATCGGCCTCGAACATGCTATATTGGCGGCCAACCACATGGTCAGCTATGAATCTTGGTATATTGAACATCTTATTAAAAAGTCACTTAAACAAAATAATTAATATTTATTGGAGAACAAAGCACCTAACATCAGAACAAAAAATTACACCAAAAAAATCACAAAACGCACGTATAACTTACATGCAATATTCGCCAAATATTTCGACATCTACAAGTAAAACAAAGAAATGATATAATCAACAAACGCTCCATCACTATCTTCTATGTGTGACTAATCTGAAAAAAGATACAGTCATTTCATTTATATGTTTTCTCTCAGTCTTGGTTATTCCTATGATATAAGACACAACCGCCGTCGATATCATACTTACCACAATAATTAAGAAAGAATTAAATATACTCTCCTGAATCATAAACTTCAACGCAATAGGGATAATCATTGACAAAAGGACAACCCCAACGATTCTCATAATAACCTGCTTTAAAAACAGACTTGTATTAAAGCCAATCTGTTTTCTGACAAAACCGAATCTGACAAATTGTGCTATTACCGACAACACCATTGAAATATAAAACACACTATCCGGTGACAGACCAAAATAGTTAAAACAGATATATGCAAACGGAAGGATAGAAAGAGAGACAATTGAAACACAAATGTTGAAATACTTATTTTTCCCAGTTGATTGCACACAAGCAGTAAACGGGCTCGAGAAAGTATCCAACAAAGCATTAATCAATAACAACTGAGTAAAAAAAATAGCAAAAGGAGGAACATCCACAAGCCACAAGTTCAACAAAGTCTCAGCCTCAAGAATAATCGGCAAAGAGACAATAAAAAGCAGATAAAAAATAAAACGCGTACTCTGAGCTACCAACTTACGCATCTCATCCATCTCATTTGCGGCGTAAGACTTAGTAATCTGAGGCTTTACAGCCATAAAGAAATTATCCTTCAGTTGTGAAATCGAACTGTAAACTCTGTCAGCAACACCCCTGGCGCCGGCTATATCAGCTCCAAAAGAATCATGCAACATAGTATTTACACCCTTACTTTTTAAAGTTCCGGCAAAACTACCCAACATCTCCCAAGCAGAGAACTTGAAAATTTTCATCAACTTTTCCTTGTCATAGTATAGAGAAAAACGGCTTTCTTTATAACATATCCTACAATAAAGGTAATAAAACAACGTAATAAAGCCCTGAATCAACATCAAAAACATCACGTATAATATCAGTCTGTCTCTTTCTGAATTCTTCAAAATTAATGCTACTCCTAAATTCGCCAAAGCCTCAAAAACACTGATATACGCAAATATATTCATCCTCTCACGAGCAATAACCAACCCCTGATAAGGAACTCTAAGTATAGAAAAGAAAGATCCTAAAATACAAAAATGGAGAACCCAATTTGCGGCATACTCTCGCCCCTCCATTGGCAATCTGAAGTTAACCAGCCACCAACCAACGGGTTCAACCATTATTATCATCAGCACACCGATGACTACAAAAGCAATCAAATACATGCTGAATACCCGTTGAACCTCCTCATAATTATTATTTGCCAACTCAACAGCAAAAAAACGTTGACATGCACTTGCAAGAGTAGTACTCAAAAAAGAAAACAACGAAACAATTGCACCTACCGAAACATATATACCAAAGTCGTCCTTACCTAAGGCATATATAATTACACTAGATGTATAAAGACTTACAGCCAATACCAGTATCATCCGCACATAAAGCAGAGCAGTATTCTTGGCTATTCTTTTTTGATCAACTACAGACATAATTTGGTCAAAGTATCAAGTGGGGGTGTAAAAAGATTATTTGCAAATAAAAGCCGCCCATGTCTTGGGTCGGCTTTCAGATAATTTCATTTAATCCAACTCCTGGTCAGCCTCATAGCCACCCAGCTCACGTATCTTGTTCTTCAGCATAGCAAACTGCTGGAAGAGGTCGTGTACCGGACGCTCTTCAT
>CAZYFO010000094.1:0-5525 GCA_964646955.1 uncultured Bacteroidaceae bacterium
TCCCATATTTGCCACTGTGACACCACCTACGCGTGCGGCATTGTATGTACCGGCTGCAATATTGGCGGTATTGCAACCTCCCACTATCTTGGAAAATATAACTAACTGTTTTGGAAAATTCAGTATAATCGGGCTACCTATAGTCATACTACCTACATTACCCCCGCAGAAGAAAGAACCGATATATGAATTTACTGCGGAAACTGTTTCAGCATCTCCCCAACTCCAGGTTATTACAGGAAGTACGGCCGAAGAAGCACCTTCCATATATGTAGCAAACTGACCGGAATCTGTCAAATCAAGCGAACTGAAATCACTATCTGCATATTTTGCAAGTAAGACGTTATCAATCATATTGACACCGTTACTTCCAAGGAAGGTCTTATTCAGACGAACATTTTTTCCTATTCTGAATGTTGCAGATGGGGTTATTGAATTAGTTGTATAATCCATTAATGTAGCACTATTGCCGCCACAATAAACACTACCGCCTACTATTGCAGGATGATCAGTACTGATACCTTCAATATGTACCAAACTTCGCTCAACATTGGGTCTGAAGGAATTCAGAGCTTGTAACGAATTGACACCCGGGTTATAATACAAATCGGCATATTCGGGATGAGTTGTAGCCCAAAGCTGATTATCAGTATATGCATAAGAACCGTTACCTCCTCCGTAAACGTCACCTGAGATAATACCGCTTATATAGACATCCGTACCATATTGAACTTTACCGGAAATATCGTTACCTCCATATACATTCCGAACATTACCTGCAGATACCAGTACACGTGCCGCATATCCCGCATCAAAAGTATAACCGTCGAATGATTCAGCTTCAATAGTACCGGCAGGAGTAGGATTCACGTCAGCCATACGACAGCCTCCGTAAACATTACCAACCGTCATATAAGGACTTGTGATACCAACGTAAATACCTTTAGCATTTGTCATATTACCCTCATTACCTCCGGAATAGAGGTCTCCGATACTTCCGGATACAAGATGCCAGTTTGGACGAATAGCCATATCGGCTTTATTATTACCGCCGAACATTCGACTTACATTATACAGCGCCGTAATCATACCTCCGGAAACTGTATAATCCAATCCCTCAATTTCACCCGTCAAATGCAGTTTTGCAAACTCGGCCGATGTCAAAGATGGGTTGGATATCAGAAGGCTACGGTTGAAATAAATATCCGTTCTTCCTGTAACAGTAGCATTATTACCTCCTCCATATACATAACCTAATGTACCTCCTGTAATATCTATATATGTCTTGTTGATCTCGGGCTTCTGTAAACCTGTGAATGTAATACGTTCTTCGGGCGGGCAACCCTGATAGGCATCCATCACTAGTGAGCCACCGGCAATGTACTCATAGTCTCCGTTGCCTCCACCATAAAATTTACCAATTACGGGGTACTGTCCTGAAGATGTGACTCGAACGAAACTGTTCCAGTTCTTCCAGTTGTCGTTAGCCTCAATGGAAGGAACACCAAAAGTAAAATTAGGTTTTACCACTACAGACGGATCAATCAACATCCTGCCGGAGATGTCATTACCTCCATACACAGATGCAATAATAAGTTTATTGTCAGATCCATCAATCCACAAATATGCACGGCCTAAAATATTAGCCATTTTGGCACCGGCATAGACAGCACCATCTATAATACCCCCCGATATATGAACATTGGCATTCCCTCGAAGGTCAGCCAGTTTACCACCTCCATATACATTATTTATTATGGTACCACCTGTAACAGACACATTTCCTGTACCGTAAACGATAGCCGCACTACCTTCACCACCGCCATATACTCCTCCAGAAGGTGACTCTGTCCACTTCACAGCACCAATAGTTCCTCCTGATACCGCGACATCAGTCTCTCCATAAACCGCTCCATCCTGACCGCCTCCATACACCGTTCTTACTTCACCGCTCAATATGTCCACCTCGGTAGTAGAATGAACACTCTCCGTGCCCACTTGACCGAATTTACCACCTCCATAAACATCACCCTTGACAACAAGAGCCTGCATAGGAAGAGAGAACATAAAAATTGCCATCAAAAACTGAACCGAACGTTTTATCCAGTTTCTGATGAACCAATTTATGATATTTCCACTATAAGACATTTTCATTATTGAAGCAAAAAGTCTAATCATTAATCAACAATACCGAGTCATCATCGTTATCACTCAACTGATACAGATATGTAGGAACCACATTTATATCCAGATTATAATCGTAAGCTCTTAAGGGGTTACCGGAAGAGGTTATCTTCAAATTATTATTTGTCGCCGTTACATTTTGGCGTATTAGTACACCTTTCTTATCATATACGTTATAATGTACAGTCAGTTTCAATGTTGTAGGAACCTGAGGAACAACCATGAAAGTCAAAAACTCTCTATTTTCACCAGGAGTCAACTGCAATGCTTTTACAGAAGTAGCCGCTTCAGTTAGAGAAGTAAAATCGCCATCATAATTGAATGACAAATCACTTGCCGGATTCTCAGTACCTATAGGAGAATAGATATAAGAAATATCAGATCCCTCATTCATATAACAATCAATCTTATATCTGCTGTTTGCTGACGTCGATGAGCCTACCGAAATATCGGTAATCTCAATTGTACGCATATCATTATACGTGGCATTTACCGAAAACCTCAGAGTAACCATAGCAAGAACATGATCCATCATCAACTTAACAAACCTATCGCCCGATGTTATGGAGACACTATAGTAATTAGGAGTAAGAGTAGCTGTTGATAAAGCACAGCCGCTTGAAATTAGAATATCATCAAAGGAGCAGAAAGGAACATCGTTAAATGTAATAATATCGGTAACTCCTGTAATCAGTTCAACTCTTGAGGGGTTCTCCTTTGGTATATAAGTATAGATATCGTAATTTGCAGGATCAAGTCTTACATCCGATGTCCATGTACTGTTTGAAGGAGAAAACACAGCCTCACCCTCTCTCTCCAATCCGGGAATCAATACACCCATATGGATATCCTCTGAGAGTAAACTGAAATAATCATTATGATAGCTGGAAGACGATGACTTAGTAGAAATATCCAACGGACCACGATTGATAAGGCCCTCAGCCGCCACGTTAAATACGACATAGCCATCCCCCTCATCCTGGGCTTCTCTGTCAGAACAAGAAAACATCAGCACTGTCAAAACAGGAAACAAAAATAATATGTTATCGAATCTTCTCATGTTTACCAATTATACACCGGATTCTCATTATCTCCTCCAATAGACCAATCCTCAACAATTATGGGGTCCAAAATTCCCAACTGCTCTCCTGTATCAAATCTAAGTGTTAGAATATACTTCAAACCTGAATCAAACTTCTTAATCGATGCCTTGCCGCTGATAGTCTTAATGTCAGAAGGCACTCCGGTTGCAATATCCGTATATTGATACTGTATCTCGATAGGAAGTCCGGAATCTGGCAAGTTACCTATTACAAAAGGAGCAATAAGATATCTTGCGACCACTACATCACCATTAACATCACCCTGAATACGTAGATTACTCTGATTAGTCGGGCTTGACACCAAAACCAGTTTACCGTCAGAGGCTTTAAAACATTCTGTCCAGACAGAGTTACTATTATCCTCATAGTTGAAAATATAATCTCTAAAAGACTGTTGAGCCATTTTGTTGTCAGCATCATCACCAACCGTCAATGTATGTATTTTATATTCACGTCCCTGCATTATCGCCTTATTAACCTTAAATGCCCTTATCTCTAAATAGGCCAATTGATGTTTTAATTCGAACTTGACCTTACCTCCTAAGGCTTCATAATCAGAATATTCTCCAACCTGCCCGTCAGTCATCAGATCAAAAGCCTGATCTTGCTGAGCAGTCAAGAAAACATCCTGATATTGAGGAATATTATAGAACATCACATTGCGAAGTTTCGGATCAGAATAAACATATTTCTCCGTACTACTCACTAGAGCCGTAAGTCTGGGTGCATAAGCACCGAAATAATAAGTATATCCTCTTGACCAGTATTGTTCAGGAGCATATGACCACTTGTTATCGGCGACAACATATTGCACTTTTCTGTTCACTAGAATAGGCTCGAAACTACTTACTTCATCACTCTCGCCAATCTTAATGGCTGCAGAAACGCTGAATCCTTCTGTCAATGATCTCAATGATATATCATCAGTAATAATTCCCGACTTCGAATATGGATTAGCATTAGGATAAAAGCCTATTTTACGTTCCACATCATCTGAATCGTGAGACGACTTATTACATGACGTCAAACCTAACAAGGTCAAAGACATCGTTAGAAAAGCATAAAACAACCTTATGTAGATATTACTCTTCATACATTTCATTCTGCAACATCAACTTCCTCACTCTCAGTACCCCAATCAGCAGGTTCCGCATCAATTTTGATATCGTCGAGCATTATCTTCAAACCAAATACAATCTTCTTTCCATATTCCCACCTTATAGTATATCCCGCCAATTTCTTGGTCACAGTAGTTTGGGTCACATAATTCGATTCAACCACAGGTTCGTCTTCCCCCGTCTGACTCGTAGTAGTCTGTCTTACGGAATACACCACCCTTAAAGCGGCAGATTGGTTCAAATCCTGAGGTATAACTAAAACTGCCAAATTGGTAGTATCCTCAAATTCTTTTACATATACCGATTTGGGTGTCTCGTCCGGATTATATTCAAGCAGTGTACCGCCTTCTTTCTCTCTTTTCATGACCACATAATTGTAAACAGATGTAGTATCAACAGTCCATATCTCCTGTGGATGCACATTCTGCTTGAAGTCTCCCCTAAAGAAAAGGCTGTCCAAATAGATCTCGTCCAGATGGATGACAACTCTATTTGTCATTACGGTATTCCCTTCAGTATAAGTCCTGGTAAAATACGAGTCGGGGGACACCTTGAAACATATCTGAGTAAGATAATGCTTGAAAATAGGATTGACTGCAGAAGGATGTTCTGCATTTGAAATACGGTCCATCTGATCGGCACAACAAAAATCCTGTCTTGCTTTAGTCAGATTCGATTCGCTTTTTTGAGAATCATCTGAGATTACATTCCCATTTATATCAGTATGTGTAATACTATAACCGTCCATCTTCACACCATATTCGTCATCAAAGACTGCACCAATACCAAACGGAGAATAAAATTTGAAATCCATATAACCGGATAATGGCCAATAATACGGATTCTGAGTCTGCCAAGCGCCCCCGGTATATGAGATTTTCTGGTTCTCAATATATGTGGCTTCAGGAGCAGTATCATCAATGTTTCTGAAAAAATCGGCATTTACACAGAAACTGTTTGTAATGGGATAATGAGTACCACTAATGACAGACCTGGTCCATTCGGATGCTGTCTGGGCACTCTGTCTGGACTTAATCTCGGGCACGAAACTCATCCTTCCCGATTCATCCTGCGAACCCTTATCCAAAGAGGTGCATGATAACGGAAAAAGCAAGCATAA
>CAZYFO010000095.1:0-5306 GCA_964646955.1 uncultured Bacteroidaceae bacterium
AAGAAATATTATCATTACCGGTGGTGCCGGTTTCATAGGTAGTCATGTGGTACGTCTGTTTGTAAATAAGTATCCTGACTACAATATTATAAATGTAGATAAACTGACTTATGCAGGCAATCTGGCCAACCTGAAGGACCTGGAGGGATGCCCCAACTATAAGTTTGTTAAGGCAGATATATGCGATTTCGATGCTATGATGGCTTTGATGCGTAGTGAAAAGGTGGATGGTGTGATTCATCTTGCGGCAGAGAGCCATGTGGACCGTTCAATAAAGGATCCTTTTACTTTTGCCCGTACCAATGTGATGGGTACGCTGGCTATGCTGCAGGCTGCGAAGTTGTATTGGGAGACTCTTCCGGAGAAGTTCGATGGCAAGCTTTTCTATCATATATCAACCGATGAGGTTTATGGCGCGCTGGAGATGACTCACCCTGAGGGAGTGAAGCCTCCGTTTACCACTACGGCTTCGTCTACTGAGCATCATCTGGCTTATGGTACTCTGTTCTTCACTGAGGATCTGAAATATGAGCCTCACTCTCCGTATAGTGCATCAAAAGCTTCATCTGACCATTTCGTTCGTGCTTTTCATGATACATATGGTTTGCCAGCCATCGTTACTAACTGTTCAAACAACTATGGCCCGTATCAGTTCCCTGAGAAGCTGATTCCACTTTTCATAAACAATATCCGTCACCGCAAGCCGCTGCCTGTCTATGGAAAGGGTGAGAATGTACGTGACTGGCTTTATGTAGTGGATCATGCGCGTGCCATCGATACTATATTCCATAACGGAAGAGTAGCCGATACATACAATATAGGCGGCTTCAATGAGTGGAAGAACATTGATATTATCAAGGTACTGATAAATACTGTGGACCGTCTCCTGGGACGTCCTGAGGGTGCCGATATGGATCTGATTACTTATGTTACGGATCGTGCCGGCCATGATATGCGCTATGCCATCGATTCGACTAAGCTACAGCGCGAGCTGGGTTGGGAGCCTTCACTTCAGTTTGAGGAGGGTATTGAGAAGACGGTGAGATGGTATCTGGAGAATCAGGCCTGGATGGATAATATAACAAGCGGAGAGTACGAGAAGTATTATGAGTCAATGTACTCAAACAGATAATAGTAACGGGATTACAGTTTTTCTTACATAAAAAAAGGTTCGGAGATATTTTTACTCCGAACCTTTTTCTATTAAGACGGCATGAGCCGATGGTTACTTTTTCTTACTCTGATCTACCATGATAAGTTTCTGGGTATCATATCCGCGTCGTTTGGCCTCTTTTATCAATAGGTCAATTGTCTCTTGATTCGGAGACGGAGTTCTGGACATGATCCAAAGATACTTGGAATTGACTCCACCGATGAGGACATTTTGGTAGTCTTCATCAAGATAAAGTATCCTATAGTCGGAGTAGAATATCCAAAAGAAAGAGACTTTTAGCAATGCAGGATTTTTCTCCGCATCAGGCTGTTTTGCTTTGCCGATAATCGATTGGTAAACCCCCTCTTTCCATCCTGCATTCTCAACCTTGACCATACCGTCGTCGGTCAAAGAGTATTTGGCGGAGACATTGTCCAGGCCACGTTCGAAAGTGTGGTCGAAACGGGCTATTTCATACCATGTACCTAAGTATTTATTTAGGTCCAACTCTTTAATCGGAGTATTGTCTAAAGTTGCATTTTTAGCAGAGCAACCGGAAAAGGTAAATAACGCCATTATGAAATAAATAAGATATTTTTTCATAACTGTCCTAAAGTTAAAAGTTAGGAAATAACGGTTTTCCAAAGTCCGTGGATGTTGCAATACTCGTATACAGCTATTGGCTTGCTTTTGCAGGTGCAGAAGATTGCCTCAGGAGTTCCTGTAGGGTTAAGCTGAATGAATTGACCTCCGTCTTCAGTCTCCAGAAAGATGAAACTGATGTGATGTTCCGGCATCATGGGATGTGGAATAGATCCTACATTGACCTTAATGGTGCAATCATCGACTTTAGTTACAACAGGAAGATGCTTTTCTGTCCCCGCTTCAGAGACTTTGGGGATAAGTTCGATCATCTGATCTCCGCAGCATTCGACTAGTACACCCGAATCAACTGCTTTATAGATCACGTTTCCGCAGGTCTCACAAAGATAAAATTTGATGGCCATAAAAAATAAAATTAAATTGTTATATGTAACAGAAAAATAACCACACTCTTCGGTTATGGTGTTGAAGTTAGTAAATTATTTCTATAAGTGTATACAATAATATCTGGCGCTAAAGAAAATTAACTATAATAATTTACTAAAGCGCCAGATATTGTGATGTGTATGTTCTATTTTTCGTAACCGTTGGGATTTTTTTTCTGCCAGGCCCAGCTGTCACGGCACATTTCTTCTATGCCGTATTGAGCTTTCCAACCCAGTTCCTGAGATGCTTTTGTTGGATCGCTATAGCATGTAGCTATATCTCCCGGGCGTCTTGGTTTTATGGAATAGGGGACTTTGATGCCATTGACACGCTCGAAGGTTTGGATGAGTTCAAGTACGGAGTAGCCATGGCCTGTTCCCAGGTTATAGAGTCCGAGTCCGCATTTTTTCTCAATGGCGACAAGTGCTGCTACATGTCCGCGTGCCAGATCGACTACGTGTATGTAGTCTCTGACACCTGTACCATCAGGTGTGTCGTAGTCATTGCCGAATACACTGAGTTCCTTACGACGGCGTACGGCAACCTGAGTGATGAAAGGCATGAGATTGTTTGGAGTGCCGTTAGGATTTTCTCCAATCATTCCGCTCTCATGTGCTCCGATGGGGTTGAAATATCGGAGTAATACTACATTCCATGTGGGATCTGCCTTTTGCAGGTCTGTGAGTATCTGTTCCAGCATGCTTTTGGTCCAACCGTATGGGTTTGTACAGATACCTTTGGGGCTATCTTCGGTGATTGGTATGATGGTAGGGTCGCCGTAAACTGTGGCTGAAGAGGAAAAGATGATATTCTTGCAGCCATGATTTTTGAGTGAATCAATCAAAACCAATGTCCCGTTTATATTGTTGTCATAGTATTCAATGGGTTTAGCTACGCTTTCTCCTACAGACTTGAGCCCTGCAAAGTGTATGCAGGCATCGAACTTGTTCTTGTCAAGTACTTCATCCAGGGATTTTTTGTCGCGAAGGTCGAGTTTGAAAAAGGGTGTCTTTACCCCGCTGATTTTTGCTACTCTGTTCAGACTTATCTCATTGGAATTGCATAGGTTATCAACTACTACGGCAGTATGGCCTGCTTTATAGAGTTCAATGAGAGTATGTGATCCGATATAACCTGCTCCGCCTGTAACTAAGATGTTCATTGGTTAAATTTATTGTTTGAGTTGCGAAGTTAATAAATCAACTTTCAAATATTCCGAACTTGTAGAAAAAAGGTGTATTTTTGTGAGAAAATAAAAGATTTTACTCTATGAAAATTGCAATTGTCGGTACAGGATATGTGGGATTGGTCTCAGGTGCCTGTTTCGCCGAGATGGGTGTTGACGTGACTTGCGTTGATGTCAACGAACAGAAGATAAAAGCTCTGCTTGAAGGGAGTATTCCTATATTTGAACCGGGGCTGGAAGATATGGTGAAGCGTAATGTGGCAGCAGAGCGTCTGCATTTCACTACTTCTCTGGAGTCTTGTATTGACGATGTGGATGTGGTGTTCAGTGCTGTGGGTACTCCTCCGGATGAGGATGGCAGTGCCGATTTGAAATATGTGCTGGCTGTTGCCGAGACATTCGGGCGTAACATCAAGAAATATACTATTCTTGTAACGAAATCGACTGTCCCGGTAGGTACGGCAAAGAGAGTGAAGGCTGTGGTTGAGGAAGAGTTGAGAAAACGCGGCGAGAAGGTGGAATTCGATGTGGCATCGAACCCTGAATTCCTCAAGGAGGGCGCGGCTGTTAAGGACTTTATGGCTCCGGACCGTGTGGTAGTGGGAGTGGAGAGCGAAAGGGCTCAGAAGATTATGCATCGTCTGTACAAGCCTTTTATGCTTTCAGGTGAGAGAATGATATTTACGGACATCCCGAGTGCGGAGATGATCAAATATGCAGCCAACAGTATGCTGGCTACCAGGATTAGTTTTATGAATGACATAGCCAACCTCTGTGAGAGGGTCGGGGCTGATGTCAACATGGTACGTAAGGGTATTGGTGCCGATACGCGTATAGGTAAGAAGTTTCTGTATCCGGGTTGCGGATACGGAGGCAGCTGTTTTCCTAAGGATGTGAAGGCTTTGATTAAGACGGCTCAGCAGAACGGCTATGAGATGCGTGTGCTGAAGGCTGTTGAAGAGGTCAATGAGAGCCAGAAGTCAATACTGTTTTATAAGCTGAGCTCTCACTTCGGCGGGCAGTTGAAGGACAAGGTGGTGAGTATGTGGGGTCTTGCATTTAAGCCTGACACCGACGATATGCGTGAGGCTCCGGCTCTGGTGCTGATAGATCTTTTGACGGCAGCAGGCTGCAAGGTGAAGGTGTATGATCCAATCGCAATGGATGAGTGCAGACGTCGTGTGGGAGATAAGGTGATATACTGTAAGGATATGTATGATGCTGCATTGGACTCAGATGCTCTGATGTTAGTGACAGAATGGAAGGAGTTCCGTATGCCGAGCTATCAGGTGCTGAGGAAGACGATGAATGATTTTGTGATATTGGACGGCAGGAATATTTACGATAAGGAGGAGGTCGAGGAGCATGGTTTCCGTTACTACAAGATAGGCTGATGAAGGAACAAACGGAACGTATTAGTTTTCTGAATCTTGCCCAGGTTACTGAGAAGTATGGGGAGGAGATAGACCGTGTGGTGAGCCGCGTGGTAAAGAGCGGCAGGTATCTGCTTGGAGAGGAGAATGAGCGTTTCGAGAGGGAATATGCGGCTTACATCGGTACACGTTTTGCTGTGGGGTGCGCTAGCGGGCTGGATGCATTGACTCTGATATTCAGGGCATATATGGAGATGGGCGTGATGAAGCGTGGGGATGAGGTTATAGTGCCTGCCAATACGTTCATTGCCACAATATTGGCGATTACGGAGAATGGTTTGAAGCCTGTCTTGGTGGAGCCTAAATGGGATTCTCTGGTGATTGACGACAGCTGCATCGAGGCTTTTATAACTGAACGCACCAAGGCTGTCTGCATAGTGCATCTGTACGGCAGGTTGGCTTACAGTGACAGAATAGGTGATGTATGTAAAAAATACGGACTGAGACTGATAGAGGATAATGCACAGTCACATGGCTGTATGACGGCTGACGGCAGAAAAACGGG
>CAZYFO010000096.1:0-5077 GCA_964646955.1 uncultured Bacteroidaceae bacterium
ATATAGGTTTATAATTTGTTTTAGCTGCCGCAATTGTTACGATTGCAAGACAGAAAATAAAAATAGATGTCCGCAGTTTCATTAATTAGTAATTATTTCTCATTTAACAATTTGATTATTTTCTCTTTGGTCTCAGTATGCTTTGGTCATAAATAAGAGCCGTATTCGACAATATCTCCTTTTCCGTCAATCAAGAATATGCATTAATCTACGCAAGAATTGCGGCGTTTAAGTATGATAAATTCCGCAGATGCGCTCATGTTGCTCAATCTTTGAAAAATAAAATCCATCTCCACCATATCAAGATATGTTTGATGATACCAACCAGTCTTCGGCAATTTCTCAATCTTTAAATCATGGATTGCCAAATGCGGCTTTCCGATAAATTGCTTCACAAATTTTTGCCTGGAATGCTTTTTGTCTTATTCATAAATCTAGTATTAATATATTCATAACTCTTCAGAATACTCGCTTTACCTTTCCGGAGGTAGCCCCGGTGATAATAACATTTTTCATTCCTGCAATCTCTTTTCTTTATTTCAATAACCACTCATTATCTACCTCTTCATAATGTCGAATAGCTTTCCATCTTTTAGCTTTTAAATATTGCTTTATTGAGCCTTTTGGTATCTGAACAATCAAGTTTCCTTTTTGTTTATCGCTAAATTTTAAAATCGCAGGAGGAATAGTTGACAAAGAAACTAAAGTATCAAGAGACTCTGTAAATTTTATTGATGAGAAATCAGATACATCTTCAGTTAAAGTTATTCTTTTGACATTGTTCAACGGAATTTTATCTGCAATAATATCGCTATTACAACCAAATATGCAGTACCTTATCGAGTCACAATAATTAAATGCGGAATCAGCTATACTGGTCACACTACCGGGAATTGTGATGTAAGTCAATTCTCTGCATTTAGTAAACGCCTCATAACCTATTCTAGTCACACCATTTGATATTGATATGGAAGTCAATCCTCTGCAATTTGCAAACGCATCATCACCTATGCTAGTCACACTGCTTGGGATGGAAATAGAATTCAACCCACCACAACCATAAAATGCCCCATCGCCTATCCTCGTCACACTACTAGGGATGGAAATGGACGTCAATCCACTTAAACAACAGAAAGCCCCATCACCAATACTAGTCACACTACTAGGGATTATTGTATTATTAGAACCACATAACAATGTATTTGTTTTTGTTTCAATAATAGCATTACAATCATTTCTGCTATCATATACATTATTACCAGCAGACACAACGATTGATGATAGCCCAAAACAATCAGAAAACACACCAAGACCTATGCTCGACACACTGTTTGGGATGGAGATGGAAGTCAATCTTATACATTCGAAAAAAGCTCTGTCACCAATACTCGTCACATTATCAGGGATTGAGATGGATTTCAGCCCTTTACAACCACTAAACGCCTCATCACCTATACTATTTACACCACTAGGGATTGATATAGAGGTTAGTCCACTGCATCTTCTAAACGTTCTGTCACCTATTCTCGTCACACCATTGGAGATTGATATGGAAGTCAGTCCACTACAATCTGCAAACGCATCATCACCAATACTAGTCACACTGGTTGGGATTGAGATAGAAGTCAGTCCACTGCAATCATAAAACGCCCCATCACCTATGCTAGTCACACTGGTTGGAATGGAGATAGAAGTCAGCCCACTGCAATCATAAAACGCCATATCACCTATGCTAGTCACACTACTAGGGATAGAGATGAAAGTCAATCTGCTTAAACCATAAAAAGCCACATCACCAATACTAGTAACACTACCTGGGATTATTGTATTATTAGAACCAAATAACAAAGTATTTGTTTTTGTTTCAATAATAGCATTACAATCATTTCTGCTATCATATACCTTATTACCAGCAGACACAACGATTGATGATAACTCAAAACAAAGTCTAAAAGCAGAACGACCAATGCTCGTCACATTATCTGGGATTGAGATAGAAGTCAGTTTTAAGCAATTAGCAAATGACTCATCACCTATGCTCTTCACACTACTGGGAATTGAGATGGAAGTCAATCCGCAGCAACCCCAAAACGCTTTTTTACCTATGCTAGTCACACTACTAGGGATTGAGACGGAGGTCAATTCGCAACAACCCAAAAACGAATTCGAACCTATACTCGTCACACTGTTTGGAATTGAAATAGAAGTCAGTCTAAAACAATTCGCAAACACCCAATCACCTATTCTCGTCACGCCATTGGGGATTGAGATAGAAGTCAACCTACTGCAACCTCTAAACGCCTTATCGCCTATACTCTTCACATTATTAGGAATTGAAATGGAGGTTAGTCCGCTGCAACCCAAAAACGCCTGATCACCGATGCTCGTCACACTGCTTGGAATGGAGATAGAAGACAGTCCACTGCAACCCCAAAATACAGAATCACCTATGCATGTCACATTATCAGGGATTGAGATTGAGGTCAGTTCTTCGCAACATATAAACGCCCCATCACCTATTCTCGTCACATTATCAGGTATTGAGATAGAAATCAATACAATACAACATTTAAATGCATTATCACCAATGCTCGTCACATTATACCAAGAGTGGTCATAATATACAGAATCAGGGATAATGATCTCATTAAGAAATATATAATCACGAGAAAAAACTACACTACATTGCCTTGATTCAGGATCCAATGAATAATCAACACCATTAATTCTTTTAACATCGGCGTGTACATTTACTATCGAAATAGAAATCAACAATAACAATAAAGCTTTTTTCATAATTTAATCTTTCCAGAGTTTCTAAAACATAAATCATCCAAAGTTAAACATTTAAAATCAAATGATTTATATACAATGTAAGGCAATTCTATTTTTTTCTTAATAAGCCAAATGTATGTTGGATTAATCTCTTAATAGATTGCGGAGAGACGTTCTTATCAACCTATACTAAATATTGATACTGATGATAAGCTTCAAATAGATTCTATGTTCATGATTATATACAGATTCCGGTATGCTAATTTTTCACATGCTCTGCAGCCCGACTCCTGTTAACCAATACAACTCCACCGAATACTAACGCGGCTGCAGTCAGCTTTTGCCAGTTAAGAACATCCATCCCAAAAATGATACTGATTATGGCTGCAATCAAAGGTTGTACGTAAGAATACATACTTACTAATGTCGGCCTCAGAGTCTTCTGCCCTAATGGAATCAAAAAATAGGCTACAAAAGTAGCAAACACAACTAGGAAAATCAAACTCCTTAGGAATGGCAATGGCAAACTGGTATAATGAATTGAAACGAGTTCGCGTAAATCAAACGGTACCGATGCCAGCATAGAGAAAAGAAACATCCATTTCATAAATGTCACTACCTTATATTTGGCAATCAATGGTTTGAATAAACCCAAATAAAGGGCAAACGCCAAACAGTTGCATACCATCATAAGTACTCCAAACGGTTCCGTATGATCTACACCGCCCCCTATATGAACCGAGTTGAATAGTAGTAGGAAAACACCTCCAAAACTAAGCAACACTCCCCCCGCCTTTTTTAAGGTTATCGGTTCTTTAAGATAAACGGCTGCCACAAACATCGTCAGAATCGGAGAAAATGAGGCAAGGATAGATGCATCCAGCGGAGTCGTGACGGTGATGGCTTTTAAAAAAGAAAGCTGGGTAACATAAAGACCTAGCATAGATGCAAAAAAAATGCGTAAAAGATCTTTCTTCTCCACCTTTTCACTAGGAAGAAAAAGTGAAAGCAGCCAAAAAAGGCATGTAGCGAAAAAGGACCTTAGACAAAACAAACCAATAGGTGAAATCAGATTTGCATTTGCCAGACTTTTGCACCCGACCAGATTTATACCGAATATCAGATATGCGGAAAAACAAGCTATATGCCCAGTCAGCAGACTTTTTGATTTCATATTTTTTTTAAAAGTGCAAAAGTACACCATTTATCCGGTTGGAAAAATGATCACAATACTAAATTTAATAAATATGATGTATGGATTTCCTGTCTATGTATATCTGTATGACAACCACATTAGTGGCTTTCTGATGATTCATTCACATACATCAATGACGGATCATAGCCTGAGTTACCTCATTTTCAGGACGTACCGCTCCGTTTTCATAATCGGAAACATTTTGAAGAGTTGTACGAGAGATCTGTTCCAGGGCATTGTCGGTAAAATAGGCCTGATGTGCCGTAATAAGAACATTCGGGAATGTCATAAGTCTGGATATACGATCATCTCTGATTACTATCTCTGAAAGGTCCTTGAAAAACAATTTTTCTTCCTGTTCATATACATCCAGTCCCATATAACCTATATGGCCATCCTTCAAAGCTTGAATAGTCGCATCGGTATCGATAAGCTTTCCGCGACTTGTATTTATAATCATAACACCTCTTTTCATAATGGAGATGGATTTCTCATTTATCATATGAAACGTTTCAGGAGTAAGCGGACAGTGGAGGGATATTATATCGGATTCGGAAAAAACTTCTTCGAGGGAACAATATTTTGCTCCGGTCTCTTCAAGTTCCTTGTTTTTATGGGAATCATTGAGAACAACTTTGCATCCGAAAGCAAGCATAATCTTTGCAAAGATACAGCCTATCCGTCCTGTACCTATCACACCTACGGTTTTGCCGTTAAGCTCAAATCCGGAAAGTCGTTCTATGGAGAAATTCCCTTCACGAATCCTGTTATACGCCTTATGAGTCTTACGGTCAAGTGTAAGTAAAAGAGCGACGGCATGCTCTGCAACGGCATGCGGAGAATATGCGGGAACCCTGAGTATCCGAAGCCCGCATTTGCCGGCCGCTTCCACATCCACATTGTTGAAACCGGCGCACCTCAATACGATCAGTTTTATGCCAAATCCGGCAAGTTCTTCAACCACTTCTGCGTTCAATACATCATTTACAAATACACAAACGGCATCGAAACCTTTAGCAAGACCTACAGTTCGTTCCTTCAAAGAAGCTTCAAAATAAGTAATCTCATGTGAATACTCATTAGCAATCTTTTCAATAAATTCCTTAT
>CAZYFO010000097.1:0-5068 GCA_964646955.1 uncultured Bacteroidaceae bacterium
ACTAAGCACTTAACCACCAGATTGTAATAATCGCTAAAACCATTCCAATGATTTGATGAGGACGTAGCTTTTCGTGAAAAGCCAGCCATCCGATTAAAGCTCCAATAAGAACTACTCCAATATTGTGGAAAGGAAATAAGAATGATGAATCTATACTCTTCATGGAGATCATTAGCAGATATGTACAAAAAAAGTTACAGGCGCCCAATCCTATTCCACCTAACAGATTCTTAATTTGGAATGCTGCACGTTTCCCTTTCCATCCAAAAGATCCGTAAATAATACCAGTAAACATTGCAGACAAAAAGATTGTAGCTGATAGCATTGACAACTCTTGATTTACAAGATATTCCGGCGCATCAATATTTGCCTTTGAGATATTGTATTGCATGATTTTCATACAGGAATTTGTGGCACCGAAAGTGATGAAAACAAAAAAAGGCATCAAATATTTTCCAATTACGGTATGACTCTTTTTTGCATCTTTTCCATCATATATTATCAGAAAGAGAGAGATAAATGCAATAATCATCGGAATCCATTTTGGAGTGGCACTTCCTGGAATAAACAAGAAACAAATCAATATCGGAATTATCATTGAGGCTCGACTACACACTGTCGTTATGGTCACTCCGGCACGTAATGTTGAACTGGATAACACCACCATGCCTAAATAGAAAACGATTCCAATCAGGACAGCATAAGCAAACCAACTTGATTTTAAAGGATTAACTTGTATCCGCGATTCAAAATTGAAGGACAGCAAACATCCCAAAATGAATGCTGTAAGATAATTGAATATGATAGCTTGTCTTACATCTATACCCTTCAGTTGGAAAATCTTGAAAAAAATAGAGAAGAAAGCTGTACAAATGGTTGCAACAATAAGAGCTATCATTCTGCCAATCCCCTATTTTTTAATAATGCAACCGTTGAAGGCTCGCTGCCACGGAAACGTTTATATAGAACCATCAAATCCTCTGAGTTGCCTTTTTCCAGAATATTCTTACGGAAGCTACGTCCTGTCGCTTCATCCAGAATACCATTCTCTTTAAAACATTCAAAAGCATCAGCATCCAGCACTTCTGCCCACAAATAGCTATAATACCCGGCACTGTAGCCATTACTGAATATATGACTGAAGAATGTACCCCGATATCTATACTCTATCTCATCAATCATCCCTATCTTTTCAGAAATCTCATCTTCAAATTTGGCATCATCGAAGTTACTATTGTCATTTTGCATGTGATATTCCATATCCAATAGTGCAGCTCCGACCAACTCCACTGTCTCAAAACCGGTATTGAAATGACCAGCATTTTGCATCTTAGCAATTAGAGAATCAGGAATTGGCTCACCTGTTTTGTAATTAAATGCATATTGCTTCATAATTGAAGGTTCAATAGCCCAATGTTCCATTACCTGAGAACACAACTCAACAAAATCTGTAGGAACATTAGTACCTCCGATTCTAGGATAACTTACCTTAGTCAACATTCCATGAAGAGCATGTCCGAACTCATGAAACACAGTACGTACATCATCAATTGATAGAAGGGTTTGCCCATTCTCATCAGGCAAATAGAAGTTACATACGTTTACTACTGATGGATATATTCTTCTCCCTTTCAGGTTTTCAGCTGAAACAAAATTATTCATCCATGCTCCCTGACGTTTCGTATCTCTGACAAAACAATCAGTATAGAAATATGCCAAATGAGTATTATCGCTATCCAAACATTCATAACACTCTACTGTTGATTGATATTTTGGAAGAGAATCAATCTTGACAAAATGAATACCGAAGAGTTTCTCAGCAACATAGAATGAACCTTTTCTAGCATTTTCCAAAGTAAAATATTGCTTCAACTCGTTCTCATTAAGATCATACTTCAGTTTACGAAGTTTCTCAGCATAATACCACCAATCCCAAGCCTCCAATTTAAAATCACCTCCTTCAGAATCAATAATAGACTGCATTTCATCTCTTTCTTTATTAGCTTGTGGGAGCGCAACTTTCCATATATCCATCAATAAGTCATAGGCAGCCCCGGGAGTAGCTGCCATCTTGTCACTTAACTGGTAATCTGCAAATGTATCATATCCCAACAATCTGGCTTTTTCAAATCTAAGTTGGAGAATTTCCTTGATAATAGATTTGTTATCAAACTCATTATCGTTGTTTCCACGTGAATAATAAGCTTCATACATCTGTTTGCGAAGTGTTCTATTCTCACAAAACTGTAAAAAAGGAATCAGACATGGTTTCTGAATATTGAATATCCAGCCATCCAATCCTTTTTCTTTTGCTCTTTCCGAAGCAGCCAGCATCACATCATCAGGAAGCCCTTTTATCTCTTTTTCATCAGTAATATGAAGTGAATATGCATTTGTTTCATCCAATACATGATTTGAAAAATCAACTGACAGCAGATTCAATCTGGTATTTATCTCCTCGAACCGCTTCTTTTGCTCATCATTAAGCAGAGCTCCACCATCTACAAAATCACGATAGTATTTTTCAACAGTTCTCTCCTGCTCGCGGGTCAGATTAAGTGTATCAAGACTATCGTATAACGTCTTAATCCTTTGAAACAAAGCATTGTTCATATATATGAAGGTGCTTTGCTCTGACATAAGTGGAATAATCACTTTTTCAGTTTCCTTCATAATATCGTCAGCATCAGTCTCATTAAGATTGTAAAAAACACCACTTACTCTATTTAGAATACTTCCACTTGCCTCCAACTCCTCAATAGTATTCTCAAAGGTTGGTACATCCGGATTATTTGCAATAGCCGTTATCTCCTCTTTTTGTTGCTTAAAACCGGCCTTAAATGCAGGGAGATAATGCTTTGATTCTATCTTATTAAAATCTATCGCATCATTAATAGATGCTTTTTCACTTAGAAACGGATTATTATTTCCGACACATGCTGTCAATGACATTATTAACGCAAAATTGATTAGTTTTTTCATATTAATACCTTTCAAATATGTTCCACAAAGATATGGTTTTTATTTCATTTCGGTTTTTTCTTTATCCATTTGGTTTCACATTATGAAGTTATGAAGTAACTTTGCAGGCGATAAAATACCAATATTGGATATACATTGCTAATATCAGCTATTTTGATGTTATCATTGAAAGTCTGACTATGGTATAATCATCTAACAATTAATAATTTAAGTAAATGAAAAGTATTATTAGTCTTGGCAGTTTAGCAATTTTGATTGTCTCAATGATGTTTATTACAAGTTGTAATAATAAGACAACTAACAATGTTGAAGCATCAAAATCGGAATCCGGCAGAAACATCCTATTGGTAGTTGATCTTCAAAAAGATTTTATTGACGGAAGTTTATGTGCTGTTGATGCTGATAAGACGGTTGCCGCTATTGACTCGATAAAAACCAGTTTTGACAGACAATATTTTACCCTCGACTGGCATCCAATCAACCATTGTTCTTTTGAAGCTAATGGTGGCCAGTGGCCTGTTCATTGCGTACACTACTCTTTAGGTGCATCAATCCCAGATCAGATTCTTTCAGGACTAAAAGAAGAAAATATCAGATTCTTTACAAAGGGTTCTGATCCTTCAAAAGAAGAATATGGCGCTTTCTCAACAGTTGAAGCAACTTCTCAGGATATGTTTAATGCCAACGATACAGTAGTAGTGTGCGGTATTGCTGCCGATTATTGTGTTTTGGAAACATTAAAAAATATAATTCGCTTACGTGATTCCATAGGTTTTAATGTAAAGGTTTTTATCAAGGGAACCGCAAAGATTGTTACCTATGACACTTTGCTGAATTATATGAAAGAACACAATGTAGATATTTACGAGTAAATATTTCTCATGAACAATAGTCTCATTATCAGAAGTATGATAGAGAACGATTTATATAAGTTCTCTATGTCATATTATTATCAGCGTACTACTCCTGAAGCCATTGGAACGTTTTCATTTACAGACAGAGATGAAAAGAAATATACTCAGGATTTTGTTGAACAGCTAAAAAAAGAATTTGAAAATCTCACAGTTCTTCAATTAACTGATGATGAGTTTAATTGGTGTCTCAAGAATATCTATTTTATTCCAAGATGTTATTTCGAATGGCTTAGAGGTTTCAGATTTGACCCTTCAATACTAAAGATATGGCTCGATGAAGAAAGCCACCTACATATTGAAGCGACAGATTTAATTTATAAAGTTACGCTTTACGAAATCCCCATATTGTCAACTGTATCAGAGCTTTATTATCGTTATATGAATATAGATTTCTCTGATTGGGATTATATTGACAGTCAGCTTGAAAAGAAAATTCAGATTTCAAATGAAAATTCTATCAAGTTTGCGAATTTCGGAATGCGCCGAAGATACTCTCACGATGTAGAAGATCATGTAACCGAGTATCTTGCAAAAAATGCAAACTACTTCATAGGTTCGTCTACCGTATATTTTGCGAAAAAATATCAATCTATCAGGAAAGACATAAAGCCCATAGGTACCATGGCTCATGAACTGATGATGGCTACCGCAGCTTTTATGGGACCTAAAGAGGCAAACTATTATGTGATGCGTCGCTGGTCTGAGATTTATGGTGGTGCAATGGGCGTAATGCTTCCCGATTGCTTTACAACAGAAGTTTTTTTGCGCAATTTCAGTCTGGATATGGCAAAACTATATGACGGCGTACGTCATGATTCCGGAGACCCTTTTGTTTTCGGAGACAGAATAATAGATAAGTACGAATCATATAATATCGATCCTAAAACCAAATCTATTGTCTTTAGTGATGCCCTTGATTTTGACAGAGCATTAGCTCTCCAGAAATATTTCGAAAAGCGTATCAAGGTGTCATTTGGAATCGGTACAAATCTGACCAATGACGTAGAGAATGCAAATCCTCTAAATATCGTCATGAAATTAAAAACTTTTCAGGTTAATTCCAGACAGCCGGTGTATAGATGCGTCAAACTCTCTGATGTTAGTGGAAAAGAATTGGGTGACCCGGATGAAATAAATAGTTATAAGATAATACTTGGTCTGTAGTTTCATTT
>CAZYFO010000098.1:0-4905 GCA_964646955.1 uncultured Bacteroidaceae bacterium
ATTATGTCGAATGCAGCTTATCTTCGATTTTTGTATCAAAGATAATGCAAATGAGAACAGAAGCCAAGTTTACTTGTATTATGTTGAATGCAGCTTATCTTCGATTTTTGTATCAAAGATAATGCAAATGAGAACAGAAGCCAAGTTTACTTGTATTATGTTGAGATCAATTATATTTTCGTGTTTTTCTCTTAAAAAATAGACCCCAATCAACATCGCGTTGACTGGAGTCCCAACAATAACCAATGATGTTTTATATTTTAATTAGCGAAGTGTTATTCTGTCCAATTCTCCACTGTAGGAGAGAATGTGATCTCCTGGGCATTGTTCGGAAGAAATACATTATAAGTATACTCTTGTCCTTGTGTCCAAGAATCGTTTATTTTTGAACTATGAGTTCCCTCAAAAATGGTGATATTGTTTATTACAACTGAATACTCAACGTCAATTGTAACATCCTTTCCATATAAGTTTTGAGGTATCATCATTAACGAGATCTCATAGCCGGTACCCGAGAAGTTGTCATTGCCAGATACTCTTCTGTTATTCCAAGAATTTGGATTAGTCTCCGCATTCCACTCATTAACGTTATCGATTGGATAAGCGAAAGTGTTGTATCTGCTCTCATTTACTGCAGTCATTAAACCGTCTGTGAATGAGTATCTTCCAGTATCACTTATTCTACCATTAATGATTATGCTCTTTACTGAGTAAGTAACATTTAGATTGCTCAGGCTCTGACCTTTTAACTCAATATTGATCTTAGAAAGAACAGAATTGAATTTCATTCCGATAGTACCATTAGAACTGGTATTGTAATCAGCCTCTGTATATGATACTAAAACATCCTCTTGATTCTCGGCTGAATGGTTAACCTTATATATAAATGAAGGTTTCTCATAGCTATTTGTCGAGATGTAATCATAATCGTCAAGGCTGATGCTATTTGGGATTACTGCGAAAATTGCAAGTTTCTCAGTGTTGTTTGTCCCGCAAGTAGTAGCAGGCCAATTTCTGGTGGTTGAAGTGCTCCAACCGTAACCTGAGTTTGCTAGACGATCTGAGAAATACTCTTTTGCAACAGAATTGCTGCTATTAGAGATTGTATATGTACTAACACCTATTGTGCTATTAGTATTGTCATTAAATACTGCTTTTGTATTTTCTGCATTCTTTGTATAAGGAATGAAGTTCAAAGTAGGTGATGTCGAGAAGTCGTTTGTGTGGTCCACATCTGTGCATGAACTTACAGCAAGAATGATGCAAATCACTAAGGTGATCTGTATCATTGTTTTGTTTATGAGTTCATTTTTCATTTCTTCTCTTCTTTTGTTACTGTAAAATTACTCTCAGAGCTACCGGAACGTTAGGAGAAATATTCATAAATAGTGGAGATATATCCAGTTTGGCATTTTGTTTGAATTTGTCCAAACTAAAATGTGTTGATATTGTATAAAATTATAAAACAGGAGCCTGTTTTAAGCCGAAAATTTAGTTTTCTTTTTACCAGTGTGGAAATTGTAAAGTCGAAATAGCAAAATTGTGTGTTTGTGATATGTGCTAGAAGGGTATTTGGGTCACTTTTGATATACTTTTGGTTAAATATTTGAGATTTGTACACAAATCGCTAATTTTGTGGCAATAATTATACAAATTTCGATATGAGTATTAGAAAGATTGCACTTGTGGCACATGATGCTAGAAAGACTGAATTAGTGGAGTGGGTGAAACACAACGCATTTGCATTGAAAGATGCTACATTTTATTGTACCGGTACTACCGGAAGGCTTGTCACAGATGCTCTATTGTCGGTTTTTTCTCAAAATATCCCAACTGTGAATTGTTTACTGAGTGGCCCTTTGGGAGGTGATGCGCAGATCAGTTCTATGATTGCTGAAGGAAAATTGGATATGCTTGTTTTCTTCTGTGATAATTTGATCATGCAAGGTCATCAAAATGATGTTTTAGGACTGGTAAGGTTGGCTTCATTATATAATATTCCTTTCGCAACTAACTTAAGCACAGCGGATTACATAGTTAATTCTTCGTTGTTCGAGAGTGATAGCTACGTTAGGGAAATACCTGCATGTATAGAAAAATACAAGAATAGAAAAATCTAGTTTTGGTCATTTTTCAACAAATGTCAATACAATTTTATACGTTTTTCGGTGTCTGTCTTCATAAATATCTAAGAGGATAATGAAGGATGTATCACAAGCAAGATTATGGAATAGTAACTACATAAAAGTATGGAGTGGGAACTTTCTTCTCTATTTTGCTTTTATGCTTTTAGCTCCGCTTTTTCCAATATATCTTAGTGATACATATGCGGCAGACAAAGAAACAATAGGTATTGTTCTTTCCGGATATACACTTGCGGCTCTGTTTATACGTCCTTTTAGCGGATTTATGGTTGACAGTTTGCCAAGAAAAGTTGTATTGTTAGTTACATTCTTTTTTTTCTTTGCTTTCTTTGCCGGTTATCTAATAGCAGGTACACTTACTGCTTTTGCTATATTTCGAACATTGCACGGTGTACCTTTTGGAGCGGTGACAGTGGCTAACAGTACCATAGCTATTGATGTGCTGCCTTCCTCCAGACGTACGGAAGGAATTGGATATTATGGATTGAGCAACAATATTGCAACTGCGATTAGTCCGACCGTGGCTCTTTGGATATATCATTATTCTCAAAGTTATGATTTGCTCTTTATTTTATCTCTAATATGCTCTCTTGCCGGATTGATTGTGGACTCAACGATAAAACTTCCAAAAAAGAAGCTGCTTAAAGAGGCAAAACCTGTTTCTTTGGATCGTTTCATTCTGGTAAAAGGGTGGAGCCATGGTATCTCTATTATGTGCTTTGCATTGTCATATGGTGTACTTTCTACATATATCGCAATCTATGGTAAGGAAGAGCTGGATATAATAGGAGGAACCGGTGTGTTCTTTATGTTATTGGCTTCTGGACTGGCTTTGTCTCGAATTATTGGCGGACGAACACTTAGCAAAGGTAAGATTGTCGAGAATGCTTCAGCGGGAGCATTGGTTTCCGTGTTTGGTTATTTGCTGTTTGCTGCTTTGCATAATAAAATTGGATATTATGGGGCAGCGCTTATTATAGGTTTGGGTAACGGACATATGTATCCAGCCTTCCAAAACATGTTTATAGGCTTGGGATCAAATAATCAGCGAGGAACAGCGAATTCCACTATACTTACCTCATGGGACCTAGGCGCGGGCATAGGAGTCCTTTTTGGCGGAATTATTGCAGAGAGATTTGGCTATCACAGTGCTTTCTGGATGGCCTGTGTTGTTGATGTGTTTGGAGTAGTATGGTATTTCATTCATTCCAGACGTTACTATATCAAAAACAGGTTGAGATAATGATTTTAAATAGATGATTTAATTTGTGAATCTGCTGCTACTAAAAAAGTAGACACGGAGAGGAGGAAAAAGAATGAATGATTACCTTTGGATGTTCAAAGATTGCCCGCTATGGAGGGAGGGGCGTAGCCCCGACCGGAAGAGCTGGCAACCTGCGGCGCAAAGCAGTCATCCAGTCAGACCCGCCTCAAAGGAGAAAACTTTTATGGCAAAACATCTCAACCCTCTTGAAAAAGAGTTCCTGATCCACCGGTATAAGTCAAGCCGGCGGACAGCGAAAGAGTTCTGTGTAATGAACAACATCACAGAGGCATCCCTTAAGAAGTGGATGAAACAGTATGAAGAAGGCGGTATCGAGGGCCTTGCACGCGCCGATTCTGAAATCCAGAGCATAATTCCGGACGTTTTTGACCGTACAGAGGAATCGTACAAACGTGAGATACTCAAACTCCGCATCGAAAATGAACGGTTAAAAAAAAATTATGCCGTTCAGATGAACTCGGATGGACAAATGGAGTATGTTCGTTTAAAGGAGAAGAGTTTGAAATAATCAAATTGCTGTCCCGCGATAATCCAGTGAAGGATCTCTGCGAGTTGATGTGCGTCAGTCGTGCGGGCTACTACAAGTGGCTTCATCACCAGCCCACCAACAGAGATCATCACCGAAAGGAGATAGTGAAGAAAATCAAGGCGGTGCACGAAAAGAATCGCACTCACGGATACCGTTGGACAGCTGCCTATATCAGAATCAATATGTTCATAGAGATAAGCGACAACTATGCTTACAAGTGTTTCAGGTTTCTTGGAATCAAGTCAGAGACGAAGCACCGGATACACTATATACCTCGCAAGATAAGGGATAAATACCCGAACCTGATATACTCAACCTGGGAAACTGTGGATAGGCCACGACAGGTCATAGTGTCAGATATGACTATGTTCCGTGTTCGTTGGGTGAGTTTTGAGGTAACGTTCTACTTCGATGTATTCACGAAGGAGATACTTACATACAAGGCTACGGAACAGCGCGGAGATCGGACACAGTATATAGATGGGCTAAATGACGTCGTAAAGCTCCTAAAAGGCTCTGTAGAGCCTACTATCCTTCATACGGATCAAGGCAGCGTCTACGCCTCTATGGCATACAATGACCTGATAAAGGACACGAACATAGTCCGTTCGATGTCGAGAGCCGGAAAGCCCACCGACAACCCCGTTAACGAGTCTCTGAACGGCTGGATAAAGGAAGAACTCATGACCGACTTCGGTCTGGAGAATGAATGGAAATGGTCGAATATTCTGAAGATACTCGATGAGTACGTCAAGTTCTACAACGATATGCGCCCTTGCTTCGCTATAGGATACGATACTCCTGACAACTACAGGAAGCGCTACTACAAAGGTGAACTGCCTCGTAAAAATTCGTTCGACTCAAGAGAACTGTCCACGGAACCGAAGTTCGTAAGTGAAAGACGTAAAAAGATTGATAATGAAGAATGTAAGTAGCAGCTTGAACGT
>CAZYFO010000099.1:0-1748 GCA_964646955.1 uncultured Bacteroidaceae bacterium
AAGAGAACGGGAGTACCCACATAACACATCATCCTGACAGGCTACATATGTGATAGAGGTCTCTAACGCTACTTTATACTTCTCAGCCAGATTTTCATTGGCATAGTCCCACCCTTCTTCTTCAGAAATCATTTGCATCACTTTACTCTCGTCAGTAGCTTTGTTGTATCTCCTTATAATCATGGCAATAACAATAATAACCTCCTATCTTTGAATGATAAGCTTCTTATTCTCTATCCTTGACTTGGATTTTATCACAAGCACATAGATGCCATTGTTTATATCTTTGATGTTAACCTGCTGTTGAGTTGGTTTAACCACTTCCGATTTCACCAATTGTCCGGTCATATTATAAACACTCAAATTCAAATTTTCACCGTTTCTATTACCCATATTCAACGTAATGAAATCTGATGCAGGATTGAAATTTGGACTTAAAAAAGATTTCTCAGACGTTAGCTCAGGAACTGACGATACAAAACCGGAGAAACTCAAATTGTCAACATACATAGTTGATGCGGTGTGCTGGATGTAGGCTCCGACAGCAAAAAGAATGGTAGCCGAGTCAGGAGTTTCTGAAGTTTCATATATCAAAGGGATCTCCAATGGAGTCCAACTGGAAACAGTCTGAGTAGTACCAATCGGAGTGTAGCTAATCACTTCTCCATTTTTATATAAATAAATAGAACATACTATTGTGTCGCCACCGGATGGGAAACATTTGTAGTATAAGTACAATGATGTCGGTTTGAAGTCTAATGCAATAGAGGGCTTCGGAACCCAATTATCCATTGGATCATTATTATCATTACTCAATGCCACACCTCTCACCCCATTGGCAACATCAGGCTGGATCTTCATGGAAAACTGACCCGTTCCTGCAGGGTAGCTCTCATTATTCTTAGTTATTGAGAATGAATGTGCTTCATTTCTAGGCAACGAACCTGTCCAAAAAACAGGTTTTTCATATACCTCATGAGTATAGTTATCAACATAAACTTCCCATGTCTCAAATCCTCCATTTTGGATTTGTGCATTAGTTTTAATCGCTATAGCAATTAAAACAGAAAGAATAATTGCAAGCTTTTTCATAAAATCATTGTCAGAGTTTACCGTGCTGACGCAGCACTTCTAGTATCCCAACTATTCGTCAAATGTAGTGATTTTCTTTGATTTTATATAGCTTATCCTGATATTTTGATATGTGTCTTGTAGTTGTCATTCCAGTACGTTCTTCATTTCGTTTATAAATTCCATCGTCTTGGCTTCTATTTGTCTTGTCAGGGCATCCAAATCATCAAAATTAGGATTCTCAACCACGACACTGTCAACTATTGAGAACCCTTCACTTAGTGTCGATGGAATATGATATTTGTTCCAATCACTATTTTTGAAAATCTCCCAGAATTTCTTCTGTATCTGCCGATTCTGTCCGGCCAGCCATATCTCAAACCGCACCTGCTGGTGGTCAAAAACAATAGCGATTTTCAGTTTCTGCTCCTTTAAGGTCTTGGGTGTAAAGGGGAAATAGGTAATCGTCATCTCACCTGTATAGAGACTGCCAATCGAATAATCAACAGGATATTTTTTAATGAAGTAGGTCCTCAGATTCCTCATGAAGCCCACCAAACCCTGATAAGTCCTTGGGACATCACCCATCTCTAGCTGACGTTTATAGTCCTCCATTTGCGCGCTCATATTCAACGGTTTAAAAGATTATTAATGCAGCAAATATATTGCTTATTCGT
>CAZYFO010000099.1:1848-4882 GCA_964646955.1 uncultured Bacteroidaceae bacterium
TCCCTTTTTGAGTTTCTATCACTTGATTAATGTCCTTTATTATCTGTTCAATACAATCTTTAGTACCCATAGATAACGATTCAGCCATATTTACAACAAAATCATTGTATATTTTATTCGATTGCGATTTAACGAATGGTTGCGTTCTTTCAACTGAATATTTTTTTTCAAATACCAAGTCATTCTCTTTCTTTAATTTTACGTTTAATACTAAATCTGTTTTTGCCGGGAATCCTAGTTCTTGAAAATTCATGGAATATGCAGCAAGCACAAATATGACTGTACTACTGCGCTGGAATATTGAATTCACTTCACATGTATCATAAGTAATCTCAATGGAATAATCTGATTCTTCCGGATTGTCAGTCAATGAGTAGCAACCTGTTCTTTGACTTTCAGTATCAAAAGATTTCCTGAAAAAGATATAATAATTTTGTTCTAAAGAGTTCTGCCCCAATTTGACAGCAAGGTTGATTTCCTCATAATTAAAAACGATAAATGGTAATACCTTATGATTGATTTTTGTTACAGAAGTTTCTGCATCAAAAACGTGAATGTCACATTTCGTAAGTGCAATACTTGTGGACTTATCACACTCATTTATTTTGCTATCATGCAGGTACTCCAAAGGAACATAGCATTTATTTAAATTCTCTAATAGAAATTTTGACTCGTAACATGAAGACAATGATAATGTAATCAGCAGTAAAACAAAGTATCTGTATTTCATCTTTATAATTAATAATTGTATCTAATATATCTTGTTCTCAGTGCAGTAATTTTTTTTAGTGATTCATTTTCAGGATACCTATCAATAAGTGCCTGATAATCCTGAAGAAAACTATTGTATTCTTTTGAACCATATTGTTTTGCTAATTCATAACTCATATCAATGAATAATAACTCTTTTACTAACATATAATCTGGCCCATTTATCATCCTCAAATTATATACAGCTTTCTGATATTCATTTTTTGAGATATGATATAGCGTTTTAGCTAAATAAATGTCAGGACCATTAGATTGAACCGATGATAGATACTTATTAAGTTTTGAGTACTTCTTCAAATACAGTAAATTATAGGTTGAATCCAGAACAACAGAGTTTTTCAAATCATTATCCATCAAAGGAATATAATTCAATAAGTTATAATTCCAATCAACATGAGATAAAGCACTCTCTGATTTGACAAAATATTTTGTCTGAGTACAGGACATTAATCCAAAAATCAACACTAATGTTATTACAACTCTTTTCATTTTGCAGCTTTACTAATTTTTCGCCAACAATTGTGCAAAGTAAACTAAATATTCTGATATATATCTTTATGACAGGCCCATATTGGCAATAGCACATGTCGTTTAGTGTGGTATTATTTCTTAGTTCCGAATCCCTTGAAGAACGTATAGCTGAAAACACCGTCAGATTCCGCTGTACGGTATAAATCTTTGATACCATTCTCGAATGTCAGACGATCCACCATGCTCTCCTGTATTGCCTTTTCACCAATGCCCTCAATCATGGCTGTGAATGTGTTTTTTATAAACCCTTCTACCAGCTGAGGCCTGCTCGCATCAACATAAACCATTCGTGGCGAAACAGAAATATCAGACAGACCTATCGATTTGAACAAAGGATATAGCTCCCTACCGATATTTGAATTGCCTCCGCTCTGTTTTTGAAGTTTTATCTGGCATTTTATCGCCGTATAAGCATCTTTACTGTCAGGATAGAAGAACGTCGAACCATGATCACCCTCTATCGCAACCATCGTTCCGCCCCTCTTAATCACCCTTTTTAGTTCATTCAGCGCTTGAATCGGATTGCTAAGATGTTCCAGAACAAAACAGACTATCACACTGTCAAAAGTCTCGTCTTCAAAAGGTAAATGAAATATGTCAGCTTGCTTGAATTCAACATTATCGATGCCCAAAGATTTAATCATCCTCTCAGCATCTCTTATTGATTCTTCTGAAATATCAACCGATACGAACTTTGACTCCGGGTTTTTCGTAGCTATTATTTTGGTCTGAGCTCCCACTCCACATCCGGCCTCAAGAACCAAGCTACCTTTAGGAAACAATGAATCACTATGAATAATATCATCCAATGTAGCAGCTTGGTCATTCAGCCTCATTGCCTCTCTCTTAGAATACCCATGAACATACTTGTCGCTTTCCATACTATTTGTCTTCTTCAAATTTATCTATTTGCAATAGGTCTGAAATTATTTCATATTCTTTTTCGCTTCATCGTAAATTTTTTTCAGCACCTTGTCAACCACCACATTTTTTGCCTCTTTTCTCGTATATGTACCAAGCAGCTTATTCTCTCCGGAGACCTTGATCTCACCATCAATAACATACCGTCCTTTTACAGAGCCTACTTTAATCTCCTTCATGTCTTTAACAGTCACAGAAAAATCATAATCCGATTTCTTTACTATTGGCACCCACAGCTTTCCAAAGTCTTCGTCAGATATATCAATTATTAGAGGATTCTGTGAGTTAATATCTCCAACCTTTTTCTCTTTATAAACTACCACTATCGGGATATCCAATGCAGGGAACTCATCATTCGAGTTTTTATTCGCATCTACAGCTTTAACGTTACTCCATGAACTCGAAATATTGATTGTATCCTCATTTCTTTTAATACTTATCGTTATAGTCGAAATACTAAATAAAGCTATAACTCCCACAATAATTAAAATAACAATCTTGTTTTTCTTCATCTTAATGTATCTTTTAGTTGAATAATTATTAATAATCAAACTCTTAGCATCTTCTTATCGACATCACGAGTATCAATCTGCTAGTTTTGAATTAGATGTCTACTTAATATTAGGCTGAAGAATTACTGGTTAGGATTATCCTCCTCTTCAGTCTGCTTGGCATAATCGTTTTCGTTTTCTTCTCTTCGGTTTTTCCTTTTAAAACCATATGACAGAATCATGGTAATCAGAACCAATAATCCGATAGAAACAATAAAAACGAAAAATCCAATAAATAGTTTACTTGTCATCTTATTTTA
>CAZYFO010000100.1:0-4792 GCA_964646955.1 uncultured Bacteroidaceae bacterium
CATACTACGCCTGTTTCTCGTCCTGACGAGACTATGGCTGCACGTAATCCGATTATTAAATATCAAGACGAATGCGACTGCTGATTATTGGTGCCGGCCCCGGCGGTTATGAGACGGCTGTGAGTGCCGCCAATAGGGGTGTTGAGGTGACTATTGTCACTGAAGGAGAGCTGGGAGGTACATGTCTGAATGAGGGCTGTATCCCTACCAAGACTCTCTGCCATTATGCGGAACTGATTGAACAGAACCGTAAGGCCGGTATTGAGGCAAAGGTGGATTTCGGTCGTTTGATGGAACGTAAACAGGCGGTGATAGAGCAGTTGCGCAGCGGTATTGAGATGCTGATGGGCAATAAGCTGATTACGCTTGTACGCGGTAAGGCTTGTTTCAAGGATGCCCACACCGTATTGGTGGATGGGGTTGAGTATAAGGCTGACAAGGTGATTATTGCTACAGGATCCAAATCGGTTTCATTGTCCATCCCGGGTGAAGGGAATGCGAATGTGTTGACTTCAGATAGATTGCTTTCTATTGACAGTGTGCCTGAGAGGCTTTGTGTGGTAGGAGGCGGAGTGATCGGATTGGAGATGGCATCGGTATTTCGTAGCTTGGGTAGTGAGGTGACTGTACTGGAGTATTTCAAGGATATTTTGCCTCGTTTCGATACGGACTTGGCCAAACGTTTGAAGCAGGCCCTGAATAAACGTGGGGTGAAGATTGAGACGGGTGTCGAGGTGAAGGCTATTGAGGGCAACAAGGTGCTGTTCAACAAAAAAGGAGAAGAGACGGCTGTTGAGGCCGATGTGGTACTGATGGCCGTGGGGCGTCGTGCCAACGTGAAGTCTCTAAATTTGGACGAAATAGGTGTAAGGTATTCCGGGAGAGGTATTGAGGTGGACGATAAGTTCCGTACTTCTGTGCCGGATGTCTATGCGGTGGGTGATGTTACCGGGCAGATGATGCTGGCTCATGTAGCTACATTTCAAGGCCGCCGTGCACTTAATGATATTCTGGGTGAGACGGACAGTATCCGTTTCGATCTGGTTCCTGCCGATGTTTTTACCATTCCGGAGGTGGCTACGGTAGGAATGACTGAAGATGAGTGTAAGGAGAAGGGACTTAACATAAAGTGTATGAAGTCTTTTTTTCGAGCTAACGGTAAGGCTGTGTCAATGGATGAGGCCGAGGGTTACTGTAAGATTGTGGTGAATGCCGATGACGGTAGGTTATTGGGTTGTCACATGATGGGTGCTCATTCTGCCGATGTGATTCAGGAGATGACGGCGTTACTGTATATGGGTAGTACTATTACTGATCTGAGAGGTGTGATTCATGCACATCCTACTCTCGGCGAGGTGATTCAGGCTGCTGCAAATGCTTAAATATTTAGATTATGAGATTAATTTTATTGTCAGGTGGTTCGGGAAAGAGGCTTTGGCCACTCTCCAATAATGCACGTTCCAAACAATTCCTGCCTCTTTTGAAGAGTCCCCAGGGAGATGCGGAGTCTATGGTGCAGCGTGTGGTGAGACAGATTCATGAATCCGGTCTGACGGATAGTGTCACGTTGGCAACCAATGCGGCACAGAGAGATGTGATTATAAACCAGCTTGGTGAGAATGTGGATATTGTTACCGAGCCGGAGCGAAGGGATACGTTTCCTGCTATAGCATTGGCTTCAGCCTATCTCTCTATGGAGCAGGGCTGTAAGGATGATGAAGTGGTAGTAGTTATGCCTTGTGACCCATATACCGAGCAGGGTTATTTCAATGTGGTTTCCCGTATGGTAAGAAAGGTTGAAGACAAGGTGGCGGACTTGGTGCTGATGGGTATCAGGCCCACTTATCCTTCGCCTAAATACGGTTATGTGGTGCCGATGGAAGAGTTGCGTGACGGATACAGAATGGTGCAGCGTTTTACCGAGAAACCTGATGTGGAGACAGCTGAAAAGCTTCTTGCTGAAGGTGCATATTGGAATGGCGGTGTGTTTGCTTTCCGTCTGGGATATATGATGGAGATTGTGAATCGTCATGTGAAGGCCGATACTTTTTCGGAGGTTTACAAAAGATATGGTGAATTTCCCAAGAAGAGCTTCGATTACGAGGTGGCTGAGAAGGCCGAATCTGTTGCCGTGGTGCCTTATTATGGACCATGGAAGGATTTGGGTACATGGAATGTGCTGACCGAGGAACTTTCAAGTAACGGTATCGGAAATGTACTGTTGGGTGATGCAAATGAGAATACTCATGTGGTTAATGAGTTGGAGATACCTATCTTTTGTGACGGTCTTAGAGATGTGGTGATAGCCGCAAGTCCCGACGGTATTTTAGTCTGTGCGAAGAATCGTGCTGAAGGCATTAAGGATTATGTGGATAAACTAACTACCAGACCCATGTACGAGGAACGTCGTTGGGGTAGCTATCGCGTGGTGGATTATTCGACGTGTAAAGATGGTTATCAGTCTCTGACCAAGTCTCTGACTATCAAGGCCGGAAAATGTATCAGCTACCAGTTGCATAGACGCCGTGATGAGGTTTGGACGATTGTGGATGGTGAGGGCGTATTGGTATTGGATGGAGTTGTTTCGAGAGTGAAACGCGGCGATGTAATTCGTATAGGTAAGAGGCATCTTCATGCTATTAAGGCTGTTACGGATCTGCAATTCATTGAGGTTCAGTCAGGAGTGGAACTGGTGGAAGAGGATATCGAACGTTTTCCTTGGGAGTGGGATTTTTGATATAATGTGCTTATGAGATGTGAAGAGACGTTTTCTCAGATTTACCGTAAGGATGCGGAAGATATTGCTTTCTGTCCTTACAGGATATGCCCTATAGGTGCTCATGTGGATCATCAACTGGGTAAGATTACCGGTTTCGCGATTGATAAGGGTATCTATTTTGCATACAGCGCGAAGCATAACGGCGTCATTGAACTGACTTCTCTTCAGTTTGATAAGCGTGCTCAGTTTCATATACGTGAGGTGCCTGATGTCAAACAGGATGATTGGGCTGACTATCTGCGCGGTGTAACTATTGAACTCAGTCAGAAATATACGCTCTCGGTAGGTCTGTGCGGTGTGATTGAAGGTACTCTCCCTATTGGTGGGCTCTCTTCATCGGCTTCGGTCACATTGGTTTATCTGAAGGCCCTATGTCAGGTTAACAATATACGTATATCTAAGGTGGAGATGATTATGATGGCTATGGGGTCTGAGAATCATTATGTGGGTGTGAATAGCGGTAAACTGGATCAGAGTTGTGAGATGTTTGCCAAAAAGGATCATCTGCTTTATTTGGATACCAAGGACGATACGTTTGAATTGATTCCGACTTCCGCTTCAATGAAACCTTATGAGATTGCGATTTTTTTCAGTGGGGTGGAGCGTACTTTGGCCGGCAGTAAGTTCAATATGCGTGTGGACGAGTGTCGTAGCGCTGCTTACGCATTGATGGCATACTCAGGTATGGAGTATGGGAAGTTTCAGGAGACATTTTTCCGTAATGTGCCCCGCGAGGTGTATGAAAAATACAAGGAACATTTACCGGAGAATTGGAGGCGCAGGGCGGAGCATTGGTTCACTGAACAGGAACGTGTTGTGGCAGGTGCCGAGGCCTGGAGAAGCGGTGATATTGAGGAATACGGTCGTCTGAGTTTTCAGAGTGGAAAGTCTTCAATATATAATTGGGAAACGGGTTCTCCGGAGCTTAAGACCCTTTATGATATTATGACTCATACTGACGGTATATACGGCGGACGTTTCAGTGGCGCCGGTTTTAAGGGGTGCTGTATGGCGCTGATAGATCCTTCGTTTGAGGATTCGATACGCGAGAAGGTGACTTCGGAATATCTGAAAGCTTTTCCCGATTTGAGAGATAGGTATTCGATGTTTATTTGCCATAGTGCTGATGGCGTTGAGCTATGAAATGTCTGATTTTGGCGGCCGGCTATGCAACGAGGTTGTATCCGTTGACTGAGAATTTTCCAAAACCGCTGCTTAAGGTAGGTGAAAAGACTATCCTGGATTGGCTGATTGATGATATAGATGGAGCAGGTTTGGTGGATGAATATGTGGTGATTTCAAATCATAAGTTTGCTCATCATTTTCAGGATTGGGCTTCTACTAAGAGCGTTAAAATAAGCGTGGTGGATGACGGTACCTCTACAAACGAGACCCGTCTGGGGGCTGTGTGCGATATTCGGTTTGCTATCGATTCTCTGCATCTGGACGATGATATGCTGGTGATTGCCGGCGATAATGTTTTGGATTTCAGCCTGACACATTTTGTCCGCTATGCTAAGGCTGCGGAGTGCTCTTGTATTATGCGTTTCTTTGAGGCCGATACCAAGCGCCTCACTAAGTGCGGTGTGGTAGAGGTGGATGCTGAGGATAGAATAGTATCAATGGAGGAGAAACCGTCTGAGCCCAAATCGAATTGGTGCTGTCCTCCGTTCTATTTCTATACTAAGGCTGATGCAAGATTAGTGAATAAGGGTATTGCAGCCGGTTGTGGCACGGATGCACCCGGCAGCTATATTGCCTGGCTTGCAACTCAGGTTAAGGTGAAAGCGATGGAGATGCCGGGTAAACGTTTTGATATCGGCAATCTGCAGAGCTATCAAGAGGTGTGTGAATCTTATAAAGGTATATTGAGATGATTAAGCTTCAGACTCCCGTTGAGATTGAACCGCTGGACAGGCGTTTCGGTTACAATTTAGTAGCGAAATCTTCGTTGCCGTCTACGGGGGTGGGTGAAGTTTCTCAGGAGCCTGTGCTAAATAATTCGGAGGGAAA
>CAZYFO010000101.1:0-3392 GCA_964646955.1 uncultured Bacteroidaceae bacterium
GGCTCGATATTGTGGACTTCATGTTTAAGCATCCGGATATGAGAGATGTGTTGCGTGATAATATTTCTCAGATAGGAGACTTAGAGCGTATCATATCCAAGGCTGCTGTCGGGCGTATTAATCCGCGCGAGGTTCAGAGTCTTCGTTTTGCACTCCAAAGTATAGTTCCGATAAAACAGTTCTGTGCACAATCGGGTGATATCGGATTGTCCGAGATGGCTGATGGAATGGACCCATGTGAGGAACTTCGAAATAGGATTGCCCGCGAATTGCGCCCCGATCCGCCTATTGTTACAAACAGGGGCGGTGTGATAGCCGACGGTGTCAATGCCGAGTTGGATGAGCTTCGCAGTATCTCTCATTCGGGCAAGGACTATCTGATGAAGATTCAGAGCCGTGAGGCCGAACAGACCGGAATTCCGAATTTGAAGATTGCATACAATAATGTCTTCGGTTACTATCTTGAGGTCAGGAACACACATAAGGATAAGGTTCCGGAAAGATGGATACGAAAACAGACTCTTGTGAATGCTGAGCGGTATATTACGGAGGAACTGAAGGTATATGAGGACAAGATCCTCGGAGCAGAAGAGCGCATTCAGGCACTGGAGACACAGGCCTTCGCAGATCTGACCGGTGCAATATTGCCATACATCAAGGCCATTCAAAACGATGCGTCCGTGATAGCTCGTTTGGACTGTTTTCTTTCTTTCGCTTCTGTAGCCGGTGAGTATAAATATATTCGTCCTGTGGTGGATGTTAGTGATGTGCTTGATATAAAGCAAGGTCGTCATCCGGTTATTGAGACTCAGCTTCCCATCGGAGAACCGTATATTGCCAATGACGTTTATCTCGATACCGTAAAGCAACAGATACTGATAATAACAGGCCCTAATATGGCGGGTAAATCTGCCTTGCTAAGACAGACGGCATTAATTGCTTTGATGGCTCAGATGGGCTGTTATGTGCCCGCTGAAAGTGCCCGTATTGGAGTCGTAGATAAGATATTCACCAGAGTCGGTGCCAGTGATAATATCTCTTCGGGAGAATCGACCTTTATGGTTGAGATGACTGAGGCATCGAATATCCTGAACAACCTCTCTGCCCGTAGCTTGGTGCTGTTCGATGAGCTGGGACGCGGCACATCCACTTACGATGGCATCTCCATTGCATGGGCTATTGTGGAATATATTCATGAACACCCAACGGCTCATGCCAGAACATTGTTTGCAACGCATTATCATGAACTCAATGAAATGGCCGGCAGTTTCAATCGCATCCATAATTTCAACGTGTCTGTAAAGGAGATGGACGGTAAGGTGATTTTCCTGCGTAAGCTGATACCGGGTGGAAGCGAACACTCATTCGGTATTCATGTGGCCGAGATGGCTGGAATGCCGCGCAGCATAGTAAAGCGCTCAAAGACAATTCTGGCCGAGATGGAGGAAGGTAGCACCAAACAGGGAATATCAAGACCGACGGCAGAGACCGGAGCGCATAGAGAGGGCCTACAGATGAGCTTCTTTCAATTGGATGATCCTGTGCTATGTCAGATACGCGATAGATTACTCTCAATCGATGTAAACAACCTTACCCCCATAGAGGCTCTGAACAAGCTGAATGACATCAAAAAAATCTTGAAAGGAAAATGATAGACACCGTCAATATTTGCCATTATGAGTCGCCGGTCGGGGAACTGATCTTGGGAGCTTATGGTGATACGCTATGTCTGTGTGATTGGATGAATGAAAAACGCAGAGTTGTTATTGATCGTAGAATATGTAGTCTGTTAAATGTCTCGTTCGAATATGGTTTCACTGAAGTAACTATGTTGGCCATAAGAGAATTGGACGAGTATTTTAACAGAAAACGTTGTAACTTCGATATACCTTTGACTTTTGCCGGAACAAGTTTTCAAAAGATGGTATGGAATAGGATGTTGAGTATTCCATACGGTAGTACCATTACCTATTCAGAGATGTCTGCCGAACTGGGAATTGCGGGATCTGTTCGTGCAGTAGCTTCTGCCATAGGAGCCAACGCCATTTCAATATTTGCACCCTGTCATCGAATTATAGGAGTCAATAACAAGTTAGTAGGTTACGCCGGAGGTATCCCCGCGAAACAATACCTGTTATCCTTAGAATCAGCAATCTCAAGATAAAACTTAAGGTTAATATTTTGTCTTGAGACTATTTGTTTCAAGTGTAATGGACGACGAGGATAAAACTTTGCTCTTTAAATCTCTTTATCTCGGTATCTATCTCAAACTTATTTTTTCTGGAAAGCTGATGTATCTATCCATTTTAAATGCTGTTCTTTGTCAATTAATCTTGTTTGTGGCATATTCTTTAGCAATGTATATTTTTCAACTAAAGGTTTGAACTTCTCTTTTCCATACCCAACCGTACAATTATAGAATAACCACAACAACTCTATATCCGTTAATTGAGCTCTAACAAAAGAAGTGTACTGATATTTTTCTTCATCCGTAAAATTGCTTTCGTCAATAAATTTGATTACTCTATACAGGCTTCTGAAATATGATCCAACGTTCGACATATTATGATACATCTTATTATAGGCTTTTTGTACATTATCATAATTTGGTTCTATTATTATTTCATTTCCATTATCATCTACATCACCAATATTAAAATTCTTATATTTTGATTCTAATGCTTGCAAGTTATATAGAAAGCCAGAATTTCTTGACCCCTCTGTAGGTTCATTTGATACTTCTGAAATAAGTTTTTTTACTTCATGCAAGAGCTGAAAGAGTGTATTCTCAAAACTTTGTTTCTGTAATTCCTTGAATTGCTTTTTATTGTTATTCAAAGTACTAAATGTAGCTATTGCCATAGCTCCGGTAGCAACTGAGCCTATCGCAACCCAATCGATTGTACATAAATCCCAGGTCATATTATTTCATTTTTAAGTTTCTTAATCTCTTCCACTATCGCAAGGTGATTATCTGTCTTTATGATTGAGGTAGTATAAAAATATAGTTCCTTTTTCGGTTGTATAATACCGTTGAAGGGGACTACTTGGCCTATCCTTGATAGTGAGGGACAGTAATTTACGCTCAATAAGTGGTTGCAAATATTTTTGTACATTCTTGCTTTGTGGCGTTAGGTTGAGATTCTTAAATATTTCAGCCTTCGAAATAGGTTTTTCAATGCACATTGAAATTATTTTAACTGTTATTTCAGTTAGTTCTGTTTGCCAAAAATTAAACTGCTGTTTGTTGTTTTCTATAATCCTATTAATCTCTGCTATTGTCTTGACTGTTCCTCCATCCATATATTGGATGTATGCCTTACCTAACAAGTCGGAATAATCATCTTGGTTACTATCTTGGTTACTATCTTGGTTACTATCTTGGTTACTAT
>CAZYFO010000101.1:3492-4749 GCA_964646955.1 uncultured Bacteroidaceae bacterium
ATCTTGGTTACTATCTTGGTTACTATCTTGGTTACTATCTTGGTTACTATTCGGGAATATCACCCTGGTGTAGTTGTCCATAAAAACAAAACTCTCTTCACTATAGGCTTTTAATATTCTCGGAATACCGGAGCCTAAAGATTCGACCAAATCTAAATCATTGAAAACACGCATCAATTCTTTGTTGCGTGGCACAGAGATACCGTCAAAAAACTCTTTGCGACTTAGCATATCGGGCAATGTACCGGATGAGGTTATTTCCAAACGATTGGGAAAAATCTCAAACTTCGGTGGAATCTCAAAAGAGTAGTCATTGTGTACTATGGCATTGTGAACAGCCTCTCTTACGGCGATTCTATTCCATAGTGGATTTTCGACTCTTTTCTCAGGGGTAATTGTCGCCGGGGTTATATTTTCTATTTCTAATCGACTCAATACACTCTTTGCGGCCTTTACTAATGAACAATGGCCATATTCGTTGTTTTCAATCAAATCAGACCTATCGAGACTGGAATATTTAGCAACCTTTATGGAAATATTGTTCTCGTCAGACAAAAGATAAGCAGCGTAATTGTATGAGCATTCATCATTGACCAATTCCAATGTCCTTTTGAAATTGCGGTTCAATGGCTTTTGCTTTTCCTCATAATAAATACGAAGTTGTTCAAATGTCAAGTCTTGTCTGTTGGAGCGAATCTTACCAATGGAATTTCTTGTTCTTGATGAAAATAACTTATCTATCATTTTTTGCGGCATAGGTTCTGACGCAGTACCCACTCTAATATAACAACCACTCTCGGTCATTCCTTGTTTCCGCTTATAATAAGGTTTTTCGCTACCACTGGCCACGATTATCTTGATAATATCTTTACCATCACGTGTTTCTTCAGAAACATCGAATAGTCCCATAGGTGAGGGTAGAATATTATTTCTTATTTTATCCTTGATTCGTAACATGTCGCCGTCCAGATTTGCAACGCCAACGGTATTACCGTATTTATCTATACCGATATATACCTCTCCTCCCTCCTTATAATTAAGGAAGGCTATTATCTCTTTTTCAAGATCTAATTCTTTGGTTAGCATCTCTTTATATTCGACGCGACTGGTTTCGGTCATATTGTAATTGTTCTTTTAATTTCTTAATCTCTGCCGACATCTCCATTTGTCGATTAAATTGTTTCTCATTGCGACGTTTAGCTTCTAGAATTGCTATTTGCCTCGCTATTTTGTTGCGTTGTTTCTGTTCTTCTATAT
>CAZYFO010000102.1:0-4685 GCA_964646955.1 uncultured Bacteroidaceae bacterium
TTATCGCATTAAAAATGTGATAGAAAGGAAGTGGATAATTTGAGCTGCTAAGTTAGCAACACCAGGCTTAATTATTTAAACAAAATACGGGGTTACCGGAGGACTAATAAGTAATTTAGTATAAATAAGAAGAAAGAAGAGGCCGACCAAAAGTAATTTTTGGTCGGCCTCTTCTTATATGTAAATTATTTACTTTCCGTTGAAGAAATCCACGAGGGCAGCTTCTATTTCTGCTCCTCGAAGATTGCGCGCCAAGATAGTACCTTCATTATCAATCAAAAATGTTGAAGGTATCGTATTTACAGCATAAGAACCTGAAGGAGATCCTAAATTGTTCTGTAGGTCAATTAGTTGTGGCCAGTTCATACCATCTTCGAGAACGGCTTCCTTCCAAGCGTCAAGATCGTCATCAACTGAAACGCTGATTATCTCGAACCCCTTACTTTGATATTTATTATATATCTCTTTTAGGTTTGGAATTTCTCTACGACAAGGAGCACACCAACTTGCCCAAAAATCAAGTAGAATGATTTTGTTCTTTGCTACATAATCAGAAAGTTTAACAGAAGAAGCTGTGTTATTTCCATTTATGAGGATTGGAGTAGTAAAATCAATGAATTGATTTCCAGCAGTTGTACGTAGCTGTGCATCTATCATAGTCTTTAAATCTATGAAATACGGATTGGAACCGAATTTTGGTGCCATCTTTTTCAAGAATTCTGCTACTTGTTCAGGTTCGAAAGCATCGTATGAATCGAGCAACTGTTCGAAACCAAATGAATTATCGCTGTTTTTTTCAATGCTTTGTGAAACGAGTTTCATATATGATTCCTGAAGATTAGTTAGCTCTACTTGTAATAGAGGCATCTCATTACCATCAGGACCGGCCTGTCTCATTTTTGTCTCCAATGCCATGGCTTCTTGATTGAGTTTATCAGTCTGGTCATAGAATTCCTGGTAAGCATTATTTGTCTTGGTACCGCTGATTTTCTGGATTCCGTCAGTATAGTCCACCGTAATCTTTCCTAATTCAACAAAGAAAGTACAGCTATTCATTTCACCGTTAATGTTGAAAGTAAGTATACTAACATTGCATGTATCTGTCTCTCCCTTGAATTTATATTTGCCATTTTTTACAGCAACAGAGTCTAATGGAATCAGTTGACCTCCGTCAACGGAATTTAGAGTAACCATGCTACCATCTTCGATTCCTTCAATGGTTCCGGAGACAGAATAGCCTTTGCCGTTACATGCTGACAATAGCAATGCAAAGAGAGCAAAGTAGATAATTTTTTTCATTTGTATTTGTTTATTTAATTACGTATTGCGAACTTATCGATTCATTCGTAATAACTCTATGCAATGTTTCTGCGAACATGCTGGCAATTGACAATTGCTTGATTTTTTTGCATGGAATAGGATTACGATAGGGGATACTATTGGTGAAAACGATTTCTTCCAACTTGGAATTGTCAACACGGATAGGAGCATCACCTGACATTACGCAGTGTGAAGCAATAGCACGAACTGAAATTGCTCCTGCCTCAATCATTGCATCGGCGGCCTTACATATGGTACCTGCTGTATCAACGATATCATCAATCACAACAACATTCTTATCCGCAACTTCACCGATAATCTTAATTTCGTCAACAACATTGGCTTTGGAGCGTGTCTTCTGGCAAAGAACCAAAGGTACATTCAAATATTTTGCATAAGCGCTGGCACGTTTACTACCACCAACGTCAGGTGCAGCAATTACCAACTCTTTTAATTTGAGGCTCTCGATATAAGGCATGAATACCATTGATGCATAAAGGTGATCAACCGGAACATCAAAAAATCCTTGAATTTGATCTGCGTGAAGATCCATGGTAATAAGCCTGTCAATACCGACTTTACTTAGCATGTCTGCAACAACTTTTGCTCCGATAGATACGCGTGGTTTGTCCTTTCGGTCTTGTCTTGCCCATCCGAAATATGGGATAACAGCACTGATGCTATGCGCAGAAGCACGTTTAGCAGCGTCAATCATAAGGAGTAACTCCATTAGATTATCGGATGAAGGATAGGTTGACTGAACCAAAAATACATCAGCCCCACGAACGGATTCTTCATATGAAACGGCAAATTCACCGTCAGCGAAGTGAGTAACGTTCATGTTGCCAAGCGGACAATTAAGATATTCGCATATTTCTTTGGCAAGGTACATGGAACTTGTACCGCAAAAAACCAAGAAAGAATTGCTGGAACCCATAAGGAATGATTTTGAAATAACTATTTTTTTGAATTGCAAAGGTACAACAAATATGATTATTGCAGAGTTTGAAATATTAAAAAATATAAGAAACTATTCCCGAATTTCCACGTTTGATATACATGTCGATTATTTCTTTTATGGCTTGAGTGATTTTCAGCATAATTTTAGATTTTCCTTTTTGAGATCTTATCAGGGTTCTTTGATAAAAAATCTTTCCAATTCTTTCCGTTTTCCGAATTGCTCTCAGGTCTTCCCATTTGTAGGTAATGGCAATATGCAGCGCCAAGTGCATCGGTAGCATCCGAGAATTTAGGCATATCTTCTTCACCTATAGATAATAATCTTTGCAACATATCGGCAACTTGTTTCTTGCTGGCACTGCCATTACCGGTGATAGCCATTTTTATCTTCAAAGGAGCATATTCTGTAAGTGGTATTCCGTGATGTATCGCAGCTGCCATGGCAACTCCTTGTGCTCTTCCCAGTTTAAGCATTGACTGAACATTCTTTCCGAAGAAAGGAGCCTCTATAGCCATTTCATCCGGAAGGAAAGAGTCTATTATTCCGGTAACACGCTCGAAAATTTTACCTAGTTTTATGTATGTATCGTGGCATGAACGCAGGTCAATTACACCCATGGCAATAAGATTAGCTTTAGTCCCTGTTACTTTAATTACTCCATAACCCATTATGTTTGTTCCCGGATCAATACCGAGAATTATTTTTTCAATTACAGGCTTTATCACGATTCATTTATTTGATGCGAAGTTAGTAATTATTTGTGTAGAATAGTTACCTTTGCACCGTATTTGAATATTGGGGCATTAGCTCATCTGGCTAGAGCGTTTGACTGGCAGTCAAGAGGTGACGAGTTCGAGTCTCGTATGCTCCACTGAACATTTGCAGATAACCCAGATTACATAAATAATGGGTGCCAATCAACAAGGTCTGACCTTACATATCCTTCCTTTCCGTCAACATTAATCTTGAACCACCACTCATACAATCCTTCATCGTTTTGTATCTGTTTTAAACCTTTACAGTCATAAGAGTCCGGTATATCTCGATATATATCCTCCTTAATTATATATATTACAGAACTGCTTGTTGTTGGTTCCTCTCGTACATTAACAGACTTGTAATCTTTGACGATAATACTCCCCTGACCATTCTCTGCACGGTATGTGTCAACGTGACTTTTTGATTTGTCTACCCATCCATAATCCTGCGTTTCAACAAAATAACGTTTATCATCTTCTCCCAGATAGATATAAACATTCCCATCTGTATCATCCACGACCACCTTACCCTCATGTTCGAAGGAGAAGTGTTGCTTTATGAAGTCGGCAGAGTAGATTACTATGTTCCTGTCAGGTACAAAATCTTCTGCGTGCCACTCAAGTGCTTTCTCCGGATGTAATGCAGCAAGCATATAATGTATGTTTTTATAGCCGGTCTTAGTGAAAAAATACTGATAGGAATTGATTTTCCATGGTTTTCCCATAAACAGAGAGTCTTCCATGCAAACATCAGTACCAACAGACTCAGACTTTATCCGAAGTGTAAAATCGCCTATTTTACCTCCTGCCCATCGGGTTGCCGGAGTGAGCCAATATGGCACTTCGAATTCTGTATATATATTATCGCTCATGTGATAACTATATGTATGGTGAACCGTATTAAGCCCTTTTTTAAACTCTGCTATGAAGAAATATCCATATGCAAAATGTGTAGCGCTGTCAAGTTTCTCATTATATATTGCATCATCATCAATCAGTAGTTCATCTTCATCAATAAAATCATATATTTCACCATCAGTAAGAACAATGCTGTCACCATAACCTTTCCATTCTTCCATGTTGAGTGGCGTAAAATCCTCATGCCGATTTTGTCCATAAGGTCTTGCTATGACCGCATTCTCATGTTGTAGGGGAGCACTATTCATGGTTACCGTGAAATCCTTGATGAAAGGATGAATGCCATTTTTATTAAAACGTGCGCTGGTATTGTAAGGGGCATCAGCCTCGAACGCCATGGTAACTGTCTTTGCTGCCTTTGGGTTGAAGAACTCATAGTAAACATCGACCGTTGCGTAACTATCTTTGCCAATAGTAATTGTTAGCACCTCCTTCGAAATTGAGATTTCTGTCTCTTTGACTGGCACCAGCGTACTGCCGTTTACATAGAAAGCCCCATCGTTTGCTTTCACAGTTGTGGTAAAAAGCAATGCCATCAATATCGGAACAATATGTTTCATGTCATTATCTTGAGTTATTCAGACAAAGTTATGTAAGTCCTTTTATTATTCCAATTTTTTTCGCTTAAAAAACAAAGAGAGGATGACTTTTGGGCCACCCTCTCTTTGTTATGAGAAGTTATGATTACTTCTTATTCTTCTTAAAGTCGCGGACTGTATAGTAAACAG
>CAZYFO010000103.1:0-4616 GCA_964646955.1 uncultured Bacteroidaceae bacterium
AACCCAAAGAGCACAAAGACATGAAATACGGAGTGTACGAACTCGTGTTTTGCCAATGCGTAGAAGAACGAGCCTATGATGTAGAACAGGCCTCCTATTATCATCCAATACAGGACTGCCATACAGTCATTGGCTGTGGCGACCCTTATCAGCGGTTTGATGGCAATGAATATGGACATGCCCATTAGTACATACGAGGCGGTCTTGAGGTTGTTGTTTTTCTTTATCTGGCGACAACTCAATATGATGCCTATCAGGGCAAAGAACCATACCAAAGAGAAGATGCCCCACCCCCAGAAACCTTCACCACGTAGCAGGACGAGTGTTATTGGAGAGAAGCTGGCAGCTATCAAGACGTAGATGCTGCTGTGGTCGAAATGGCGCAAGAACTTTTTGATCTCGGGATTTTGGGCGTAGTGGTAAACGGTGGATGCCAGCATGCATGAAATCATACCGAATCCGTAGATAGAGTATGCCACTGTAGCCCACCCGTTTCCGGCCTCAAAGGATCTATTCAACAACACAACGGTAGCAGCCACAGCTATCAGGACTCCAAAGGCATGGGTTAGATAATTGGCCTTCTCTTCACGCTTACTATACGATTTTACATCCGACATAAAAATAGGATTACAGTTCTTTTATTATTGATTCTTCTATGTACTACTAACTTTGCGCTTTCTTCTTTATTGTATCCAACCACACTCTACGGATAATGGCACTGCCGGGATAGATAATTCTCCAATATATTCCGAAGACATGGCTGTCCTTTAGGGTTATGCCGTTGTTACGGGTCTCAGTGGTCAAAATGGTTTGATCATCACTCTTTCTGATGAAACGGAAATTGACGGCTACCTTTACGTATCCGGGGTCATTGAAGGCTTCAAATTGTTCTAGGGTTAATATCTCAGGCGGTGCAGGTTTATCGGCATCGTTGGTAATGATTACGGCTTTTAGTATCATCACAGTAACCCACTCATCCGGAGAGACTACAAAAAAATTAAAATCGGGTGTTGAGATGGTCTCAGCACCGACTTGATTATTTGATGCTCTGTCACTCAAATCCACATCTTCATCGGCAATGCCTCTGATAATCATCAGCAAACGTGCAACGGGAATATCCTTGACTCCTGTGACGGTTAATACCTGCTTGACTTTCTCGATAGGCGCATTGATGCATACCTCGTGAAATTCGTTGGAAGTATAAACGGGCAATAAAGCGTCAATTTTCTGATTGTTGGTCTTAGAGTGATACAATATGGCCGGAGAAAAAAGGGATACAAGACAAATCAGTATTCCTACAAACACCACGTCAGCTGCAATTGTTCTGTTTAGTACGAACAGAAAAGCCAAAGGATGAATGAGAGAGATGATTCCCACAACGGTAAGTATCAAACCAATCCAGAAGAAGTATGAGGGTGCATAAAATCTGGCATAGTGCATCAAACGGAACATGATAACCAATGCAACGATAATGCAAATGATACCGGGAAGAAATAACTGAAAGTTCATGTTCTGTACCATTATCTTTTCATTTATTATTTGATTGTCTTATTCTGTCAACCATCTATCTTAGATAATACTTCATAAGGACCAACCACGTCCAGAGCGGCATAATCATCAAAAAGCAAAATCGCAATTTCAATCTTCTCAACCATATTCATCATTTATGTTAAGTATTTCGCTCTTTTCCAAATCAGTCATCAATATCACTGACAAAGTTACTCAAAACTTCGTTCCAATTGTTTGATTTTGGAAATACCTGATTATTGCCAATAGTCAACCTTGATAATACTGAATCACCAACAAGATAGCGGCGATTACCGATGATATACCTATTACGGTCAGTGTTATTTTTATCCAGCTGTACGGTCTCTGGCCTTGGATCTCTCCCGTTCTGCCATTCACCAGAAACTGGTATAATTTGCCATTGAATTTATAAGCGCTAACAAAAACAGGCAAAAGCAAATGCTTGAATTTGATATCCTTATAATTTGTATTCATTGAAATGATTCTTTGTTCATCTCCACCGATATCTCTTCTTACCAAATTTGTTATCTCCGTCTCAGCAATTCCTTTCGCTATCTCAAAACCATCAGCCAACTCAATTTGATATTTCTCGGTGATGAACCCACTCTGGTAGCTTTTATCATACGGAACTAAGTTTTCCAGATCCCAAGGTTCCAGTTTGTAAATATATATATCAGGCAGTGATTTTGTGGCCACCGTCAAAATATCATCGAAAAATCTCTGAACACTACCGCTTGCCGGATACCATCTGGTCCTTTGAACCTGTCGTGTTCTGGTTACCGGTTTGCCATTTTCTGTTGTAGTATAACTCTCTGTCACATAGTAATGCTCACCACGCTGGCCTGTGTATTTCGTATCAGTGTCAGTATTAAAAGTCCAGTAAGGAATATATATACCTTTAAAATAATCGAAATTCAATACGGCCTTTTTCAACTCGTCAGGAGTAAACCATAACTTATTAACCCATTTCCTGAATTCACTTTTAGCCTCGTTCCTATCCAGTTTGAATGGGAGCAACGATTTAGGCTGAATCACCTTCTCCTCATGAACATGCTCAACCACCAAAGGTGTTGAACAATAGGGACAAAGAGCAGAAGTGACATTCGGTTCCAGTGTAGATGAAGCACCGCAATTCTCACATTTCACATAACACTCAACAGAAGTATCCTCAGACTCTGCTTTCTTTTCCAGGAACTCATGAAAGTCGAGCTCTTCGATAGCCTCCTCAATCTGAGGAATCTCATTCTTAGCTCCACAGTATTCACAATTCAGGTACTTTGTACCCGGCTTATATTTCAAATCGGCACCACAGCTAACACAGGTGAATGTGCCAACACTCAATTCCTGTTCCTTAATATCATCCATACTGAAAGTTATTTTCCGGGTATTGGTGGCGGAACACTTCCGAAAACATCGTTTAACTCAGGGACCTGCCCGGCAGAAGTCCAATTCGCCATACCCTCTCTCCAGACCAAGATTTCTTTGTTCAGTTGATTTTGCTTAGCCATCTGCTTCAGCGTGCTCATGTCGTATGGTCCGGCTTGCTGACCATTGATTACCGCATAAAAAGTCAATGCCGGAGGAGTAGCCTGCTGCTGTCCACCTGCAAAAGTCTGACCCATCTGGTTAGCCATTGCAAAACCCATACCCATACCCATTCCGGCCCCGGCAGTTCCACTCTGATTTTCTGCCGCCTTTTCCATCGCTTTTGCAGCTTTTATTTGAGCCAGTTTATTTAAATCGATAGTATTCAAGCGACTTAATTCAAATATCTCTTTCTTGATTTCTTCCGGCATTGAGACATTCTCAACTAGAAATTTGGTGACCTCGATACCATATTGTTCAAATTCCGGACCTATCACTTTGAGTACATAATCAGACAATTCGTTCAGATTACGTGCGAATGCCTCAACCGGCACATCAGCCTCAGCCGCCGCGTCAGTGAAACGAGTCACAATCAGGCTTCTAAGTTGCTCCGCTATTTTCTCAGCAGTAAACAGTCCATCAGTACCCACAATCTCTTTAATGAAAGTCGGAGCATCTTTTACACGTATAACATAAGTGCCGAACGAACGTATCTCAAGCATCCCGAAACGTGAGTCACTTATCGTTACAGGATTCTTTGTACCCCATTTTTGAGCAGTGATATTACGAGTACTCACAAAATACACCTCCGCCTTGAAAGGGCTGTTAAAGCCATATTTCCAACCTTTCAGAGTAGAAAGAATCGGCAAGTTAGCCGTAGTCAATTCATACATACCCGGTTGAAACACATCAGCCAGCTGACCCTCGTTTATGAGTACAGCCACCTGCCCTTCACGAACAGTCAGTTTCGCCCCGTTTTTAATCTCGTTTTGATATCTCTCAAAACGGTAAACCATTGTATCATTAGAGTCATCGAGCCATTCTATAATGTCTATAAACTCTCCGCGTAGCTTTTCAAATAATCCCATTATGTATAAAAATTAAGTTTATGATATTGTACCAATATAATCTGTCTTATTTCAATTTTCGTCCTGTTTTAGTCTGTCAGTTGCTCGCTTTATTATCATTGCTTCGCTTTTGCTTTACGGATTATATAACAATTAATCCCTAGAAACTTCATTGCGTATTTATTTATAGTTTATTCATATACAGTCATTTCTCAAGTCTTTTTTCAGATAAATCATATCCACAAGTTGTATGTCACCATCGAACATCAGGTGATTGTAATTGTCGGTGAAAAAATTCTTAACTCTGTGAGACTTTTCAAATCCACAGCCTTCATAAAACCTCAAAATCGTCGGCGTTTCCCCCGTTCCCACAAGCATGGTTCTGAAGCTGTCCTTATAAAAATCAGAAATGAAATCTATCAATGCTTTACCATACCCTTTGCCTTGACACTTCTCGTATGTAGCTATGTTTTTCAATTCGCAAGTATCGCTATTTATCGGCACAACAACGCAAATACTTTTCAAATCATCATCATACAAAGCAAACAGATCTCCACTATCCAAGTACTTGTCAATCATATACTCCGATTCGTCTGCCAATAACAGTAAGTCAAGAAACTGTTTCTTGTTCTCAATAATTTTTTCAATCCTCATCAT